>NZ_BTPU01000096.1:0-675 GCF_036985595.1 Vallitalea maricola
GCTACCGGAGTTTTTACCACTAAGTCATGCGACTCTGTGGTCTTATGCGGTATTAGCACACTTTTCAATGTGTTATCCCCCTGCATAGGGCAGGTTACCCACGCGTTACTCACCCGTCCGCCGCTTTCCACTACCTAAATCACCCGAAGGTTCAATAGGTAGCTTCTCGCTCGACTTGCATGTGTTAAGCACGCCGCCAGCGTTCATCCTGAGCCAGGATCAAACTCTCATGTTAAAGTTTTAATCTTGACCAGATTGCTCTGGCTTATATTTTATAGACTATCGTCTTATCCATTAATTTACTAAGGAATTTTCTTGGGTAAAACTTATTACTAAGTTTTTGGTTGTTTCACTGTTCAGTTTTCAAGGTTCTCTGTTGTTGAGACAACGAAGTATATTTTATCATATACATAGCAATGTGTCAACATTTTTTTTAAGTTTTTTCTTTTTTTGCAAGCTAACTATTAAATTAGCTTAAATAGCGGAGAACGGAGTCGAACCGTTGACACTACGGGTATGAACCGTATGCTCTAGCCATCTGAGCTACTCCGCCAGATGTTATTATAATTATTGGTAAAAAATAGTTAGGATATTCCTAACTTTTAATTATTATATAAACATTCAAAACAACACATTGTGAACAACAAATTATCTTTATCAACCTTTGCAAAGCTA
>NZ_BTPU01000097.1:0-53126 GCF_036985595.1 Vallitalea maricola
TAAAATCACAAAAGCCATCAGAGTTAACTGATGGCATTCGCACAATAATTATTTATTTAATTACATCATGCCCATTCCTGGAGCTCCACCGCCCATTGGCATTGCTGGTTCATCTTCTTTTATATCTGCAACAACTGATTCTGTTGTAAGTAGAGTTGAAGCTACTGAAGTAGCATTTTGAAGAGCACTTCTAGTTACTTTTGTTGGGTCAATGATACCTGTTGCAACCATATCAACATATTCTTCAGTTAGAGCATTGAATCCAATATTATCATCTGCTTCTTTTACTTTATTTACAACTACAGATCCTTCAAGTCCTGCATTAGTAACAATTTGACGAAGTGGAGATTCTAGTGCTTTAAGGATAATATTGATACCTGTCTTTTCATCACCTTCAGCATTATCTAATAATTTAGCAACTTCTTTTGAAGCGTGGATATAAGAAGTTCCACCACCTGCAACGATACCTTCTTCTACTGCTGCTCTTGTAGCTGCTAAAGCATCTTCCATACGTAATTTCTTTTCTTGCATTTCTGTTTCTGTTGCTGCTCCAACTTTAATTACAGCAACTCCACCAGCCATCTTAGCTAATCTTTCTTGTAATTTCTCTTTATCAAACTCAGAAGTTGTTTCTTCTATTTGAGCTCTGATTTGGCTAACTCTAGCATTAATATCTTCTTTAGCGCCATCACCATCTACGATTATAGTGTTTTCTTTTTGAACTTTAACAGATTTTGCTTTACCAAGCATCTCAATTGTAGTTTCTTTAAGATCAAGACCTACTTCTTCTGAAATAACAGTACCACCTGTTAAGATTGCTATATCTTGAAGCATTGCTTTTCTTCTATCGCCAAAACCAGGAGCTTTAACAGCTACAACACTGAATGTTCCTCTTAAACGGTTAAGAACTAATGTAGCTAATGCTTCGCCTTCTACATCTTCGGCGATGATTAATAACTTAGATCCTGATTGGATTATTTGCTCAAGAATAGGTAATATCTCTTGAATATTACTGATTTTCTTATCTGTAATTAAGATATATGGATTATCTAAATCAGCAACCATCTTATCCATATCTGTTGCCATATAAGGTGATAAGTAACCTCTATCAAATTGCATACCTTCAACTAATTCAAGTTCAGTTTCCATTGTTTTTGATTCTTCAATCGTGATAACTCCATCATTAGAAACTTTTTCCATTGCATCAGCAATTAATTGTCCTACTTCTTCATCACCAGCTGAAATTGCAGCAACTTTTGCAATTTGGTCTTTACCAGTTAATGCACTGCTCATTTCTTTGATAGCTTCAACTGTTTTCTTAGTAGCTTCTTTCATACCTCTTCTAAGAATAATAGGATTAGCTCCTGCTGCTATATTCTTGATTCCTTCTTGAATCATTGATTGTGCTAATACTGTAGCAGTAGTAGTTCCATCACCTGCAACATCATTAGTTTTAGTGGCAACTTCTTTAACAAGTTGTGCACCCATGTTTTCAAAAGCATCTTCTAATTCAATTTCTTTTGCTATTGTAACACCATCATTAGTAATAAGTGGTGTACCGAATTTTTTATCTAAAACAACATTTCTTCCTTTTGGTCCTAGTGTTACTTTTACTGTATCTGCTAATTGGTTAACTCCTGCTTCTAAAGCAGTTCTTGCATTTGCACCAAATTTAATTTCTTTAGCCATTATGTAGCCCTCCTTGTTTTCTTTGTTTTTATTTTTATTTCAATTCAATGATTATTCAACTATTGCTAATATATCACTTTGCTTAACAATGATATACTCATTATCTTCTAGTTTAACTTCTGTACCAGCATATTTTGAATAGATAATCTTATCTCCTACTTTAACTTCCATCTTAACTTCTTTTCCTTCAACCATTCCACCTGGTCCTACAGCAACTACTTCTGCTTCTTGTGGCTTTTCTTTTGCTCCAGTAGGTAATACGATACCTGATTTAGTTACTTGTTCAGCCTCTAATTGTTTAATTACTACTCTGTCTCCTAAAGGTACTAATTTCATGTTTATTTACCTCCTTATAATTATCTTTCATATTTTCTTTTTCTGTTGTTAGCACTCTCTTCAATCGAGTGCTAATCTCAAGGTATATATTATTAAAATAGGCAATTAATTGCAAATGTTTATTTTAACCATTTTCATCCATTATATAATGTTAACTCTTCTTACCTTTCGCATACTCTTGTTTTCTTCAATTTGCTCCTATTTTCGTTATATTATAGTTTAGATTCATATATTCCTTGATTATAATAGCATGGGATATATTTATTTTATTTTTGTATTATAGTTTATAATTTGTTTATAGCTAATATATATTTTCACCATTAGTACTAAGGTTTATACAACTTGATTATCATTTTTTGCCAATCTTGAAATCCCTGGCATAATAAAATAGGAATTGCTGTGCAAATCCTGCTAAAGTTCCATAATGTTCTACCGCAAATTCATGTATAGCTTTTATTTTTGTATCCTTATTAAAATAATAATGCTCCATTATTCTTTTAACCCAAACATCAGTAGGGAATACTTCGTATCTCTTAGCTCCAAAGAGTAATACACAATCTGCTACTTTTGGGCCAACCCCTTTGATTTTCATCAACTCATTCTTTGCTTCTTCAATTTCCATGGAAGCTAAGCTAACCAAATCTACTTCCTTATTGATAACTTTTCTACACGCATCAACAATATATGGTGCTCTAAAACCAACTTTCAGATCTCTTAGGTCTTGTTCACTTGCAGCTGATAGTTGTTCTATAGTAGGAAAAGAATAGTATTTAACATTATCTTCTTCCCCAATGTAAGTACCGTATTTTTTAGAGAGCTCTTCTATTAATATTTTAATATGTGTAATGTTTTTATTTTGAGATATGATAAATGAGATAAGAGTTTCCCATGTATCCTGTTGTAAAATTCTTATACCACCTTTTTCTGAAACTGCCTTATGTAAATGTTCATCTATGTTACTAAGTACTTTCTTAATATTTCCATAATCTCTCCCCAAGTCAAAATAATTTGTCCATATTGTATCAAAATCATTTGTGTTTGTATTATGGAAAATGATTTTATTATCTCCTTGAGTGACTCTTAATATCTTGTCATAAGCAATTAACAGATAATCTTTATCCGATTGTTTATAGAATCTAAAACATTGACCACATTCTAAGATATGTTCAATATCAAAATCAATATAATCATTAACTAGTATATTATTATTTTCTACAATATATTCCATTATTTACCCTCCTAAGATAATCTATATATATTGAACTTAAACTTCTAACACCCATTTCAATAAGTTCAATATATTTCCTTAATTCAAATTATATATCTAATAAACTCTATCACTTATCCCTTATTTATGCTATACTCAATATATTCCATATGCTTATAAAGAAGTTCCAGCTTCTATATCATAGAATATATTATAAAACAAGTGGGTGTAAAAATGAAAGAAAAAATATATACAATTCCTGTAATCGATTCATTTAAAGAAGAAGGTGAATGTCCTTTTTGCAATATGTACAAGACTCTAGAGGAAAATACAATCCAATTTGTACTAGGTCCATCTTATATGGAAACAGATGTAAGGGAAAAAACTAATAATCTTGGATTTTGCAAAGAACATTTAACTAAAATGTACACTAACAAAAACAGATTAGGTCTTGCTCTTATGCTTAACAGTCATCTTGATAATTTACAAAAAGAAGTTGAAAGTCTTATTTCATCTGGCAATCCAAAATCAAAGAAAAAGCTATTCTCCAAAAATGATAAAAGTGATACAAAACTATTTACCTATCTAAAAGAAAAGGAATCAAGTTGTTACATATGCGATAGAATAGAATCTACCTTTCAGAAATATACTGATACGTTTTTCTATCTACTAAAAAAAGATAAATCTTTTATTGATTTACTCAAATCAAGTAAAGGATTCTGCCTAAACCATTTTGCATTACTTTATAATGAAGCACCAAAATATCTAAATGATTCTCAGCTTGAATCATTCATTGATATCATTGTATCTGTTGAAATTGATAATCTTAACCGTTTAAAAGAAGACTTAGATTGGTTTATTCAAAAAAATGATTACAGATTTGCAGATGAACCTTGGAAAAATTCTAAAGACGCTCTAATAAGGACTATGTTAAAAATAAACAGCCTCAATGTTAATTGATTCAACTATCTTAAAGTATTCTTGGATATATAGTTATAAAACTTTGGAAGATAGACTAGCTTTAGCCATTCATAGCTTTTAACCTTGTCTATCTTCCTTGATATTAACGTAAAATATATAATCCTATTTAATTTTCATATTTAAATTTAATCATCAATTTCAATATTATTTCTAGCATTTATCCTTTTCTGTTGTTTAACAAGATTTTTAATATTTCTAGCTTTATCTTTTAATCTTTCATTAGCTGTTTTTGATACTATCACTTTTGATACCCATTTAGTTGATTCATCCAATTTTCCTAATTTTCTAGCTAAATCACCAATTAAATACATTACTGTCATTTCCTGCATACCACATACTGGAAAGTCTTCATTTTCATATGTATTAATAAATCCTTCATATGCCTTTTCTATAAAAATCATTTCATATTTATGGTTTTCTTCTATCAATTCATGAGAAGGATTCTCATTTTGTAATAACTCCTCAGAATAACATCTGTATAGCCAAGCAATCTTAAGACATATATAAGCTTTTTCACTTGCTTTCACTTTTTTCACTACGGCATTCAGTAAAGCTAATTTGTACCTTTCAATAGCTACTTCGTATGTATATTCATCTGGATATTCTCTTCCTCTATAGGTGTTGGATATTTGTTTTTTAATCCAATCTGCTTGTGTGCCTGTTATTTTTTTAAAAAATTTACTTAGAGCTGCATACCCACAGCAATTACAAAGGATGACATCATACATATAAGGAGTAATAATATCATATTTAGGTCTTAGATCAGTATCAATAGACAATAATTTAGCTTTACCTGCTCTTACCGTTCTAGTAATAAATTTTTCACCACAAACGGGACATAATACTTTCCTATCATAAAGTAAATCTTTTGCTGAAATTTTAGACATTTTTTTTATTTTCATTTCCGCTCTCTTCTTCTTTTCATCTTCAAATATATCCATTGCTTTAATATTGTTAAATCCTAATTTCTCTAGTCCAGAAAATATATCACTCATAAAATTACACCTTTTCTATTGTGGTATATTAGAATCAATTGAGTATTTCTTATGTATAATCTTTTATTAAGATATGTTTTAATTATAATCATAAGAAAAAATACATTGCGAAATGTAATATTATATTTATTGTTCTACCTATTTTTTCCTATTATTAGTATATAATATCATAATATGTAAAAATTTCATAGACCTAGACATAATAATTTAATAGTATTTTAGAAAAAAAATATAAATAAATAAAATATTGTCTATTTATAAGGACTATCAATCAATCTGATACTAGCTTCTTGTGAATCTATTCTAATCTTACAACCTAAAGGTAATATTATTACCATAATATTCTGCATATTGAATCAAAGTTTCTTTTACTAACCAATTTTATAACCATGAAACCATTTTCCATAAGACATATATAAAACCTCCTATAAATGTGATTAGAAATATATTATCACTTTATAAGAGGTTCTACACCTGTATATATTATAAGTTATTTTATGTTTAAGATATTTAAACTAGTCTCTTTAGAAAAATTAAGTATATCATATAAAAATAGTGTTTCAGTTATATTGTTTTCACTGATGTAATCATATATATTCATTTTAGAAAATCTTAGATCCAAAATATGAATCTCTTCATAATGATTGACCAAGAAAGGTATTAAACAATGGGCATAGGAATTCTTGAAAATCATAAGCTTTCTACCATTAGAAACATCTGATTTTATAGTAACTATAGGATGGTTACCATCCAGGAAATATGAATATTTATCTTTTGTAACCAAATGTTTCTCTTCATATAAAGAATTAGAAGATTTGTTCTCACTTACATAATCAACTTGAACATTAGTATTATCAATAGGTGTAAAAACTTCTATATAATCAGGTTTAACATGATAGTTGTTAGCCTTAGAATATAATGTTCCATAGAATTCTTCTGTTACAATCTTAGAATGAAATTCATTTAAAGGAATAGGTGTTATACCCATCTCTTTTGCTAATACTTCATAGGCATAATAAGCACCTCTCATTGTCCAATGATGATCTGTTCTAAAGTATAGATACTCGTTATTTTTATCTTTGAGAGATTGATATACATCCACAAAATCTACATTCAACAGATTGTTATTCATTCTATTAATAGTCAATAGTTCATCATATGGTGTTGCAAAAGGTGGTAATCTACTCTCATTTACCTTAATCGAAGTTGGTGGAAATAATACATATGTTTTCATGTCTTTCAATTTACTTGCATAATAATTAATATTAGCGATATTTCTATCTATAATCTCTTCTTTGGGTTTATTAAAATCCTCTAATAAATAATCATCCTTACCAAAGAAAACATCATTATTGTCTTGCTTCAAAAGTAGCCTTTCACTATCTGATTTCAATCCAACCCAGAAATCCCTAAATATGAATTGATCAGTTACATAGTCTTCAAATCTTTGAGTAAATCGACCATTTTTTATAGATTTCCATGTTAAAGAAGGCTTTTTAGCAAGTATTCTGTTTTCAGCTTCTGAAAAATGTTTATCTTCTGTAACAAGATTCAATACATTGATTGTCACTACAAATACAATAAACATTACTATAATAATTATACTTGACTTTCTATTCACTACTGTCCACCTCCTGTAAGTTCATCAAAATCTAAAGTATAAAAATGGATTGTATGTTGAATCCACTAAGTAAGCAGTTGATATAAAAAGAATTAAAAATAATATACTTGGTACTACTATAGTCTGCAATTTTGAATTGGCATTCCCTTTAACTTGCATTTCATATTTCTTTTTAATGATAGGTGTTGATAAAAAAATTAGTGTAATAAACAATATCAGGTTAGTATACAAATAATATACAAATTGATTATTCAATATAGGAACACCACCCAAACCAAACATTATCTTTAAATATTGTATACTGTCAGTCAAATTATCAAAGGAAAATAGAACCCATCCAATTAATATTAACAGCAAAGCATATACATGTCTTATCGGTTTCCATAATCTATTAATAAACTTTAGTAGGAATGCTTTTTCTAGAGCAATTATCAAACCAAAATATAATCCCCATAATACAAAATTCCAACTGGCTCCATGCCATAAACCTGTTAAAAACCAAACAACAAATAGATTCCTGTATACTTTCAATTTACTTACCCTATTACCACCAATAGGTATATATACATAATCCCTGAACCAGCTGCCTAGAGATATATGCCACCTTCTCCAAAATTCAGTAATACTAGTTGATATATATGGATAATTAAAGTTCTCTAGGAAATCAAAACCAAACATCTTACCTAGTCCAATTGCCATATCCGAATACCCGCTGAAATCAAAATATATCTGAAATCCAAAAGCAATTATACCTAGCCAAGCAGTCAAGATAGTCAAGTCATCAAAACCAGTATTTTGAACTTGGTTCCACAATAAGCCAATGTTATTGGCTAATAGAACTTTTTTTCCTAGACCTAATATAAAACGTTCCAATCCTGCTGCAAACTTATCTACAGTTTCTTTACGATTGTTAATCTGATCGGCTATTGTTTGATACCTTACAATAGGTCCTGCTATTAGCTGGGGAAATAATGTAACATAAGTTGCAAGTGCGATAGGATTCTTCTGTACAGGAGCTTGTCTACGATAAACATCTATAGTATATGACATTGTTTGGAATGTATAAAAAGAAATACCTATAGGAAGAGGGAGATTCAATTCACTAAGAGTAGTACCAAATATATTATTTATATTCAGTATCATAAAATCAGCATATTTAAAAAACCCTAGTAAACTCAAATTGATAATTACAGATGATAAAACTACTAATTTTGCCTTCTTATCTTGCTCTCTAAACTTTTCAATTAACATACCATGAGTATAATCGACTATGGATGAAAATATCATAAGTATAATATAAATAGGTTCACCCCAAGCATAGAACACAAGACTAACTACTAGCAAAATAACATTTCTGATTTTTCTAGGAGCTAAAAAATATAATAATAAAGTTATTGGTAAAAATATAAATAAACAAACTAAACTGCTGAATACCATATGTTCTCTCCTATTAAGCCAATTTGTTAAAATTAAGGGACTACCCCTAATTCATTTTATATTACGCCTTAATGAGATAAACTCTATCTTACTAATGCCTAAAGTATTAAAATGCATCAAGAAAGCAGTCCCTTCTATTCTACTATTATTTTAATAAGTTATCAAAAATTTCTTCTATTTTTTCTGGATTATCATATGTTACATATAATAAGTATTTGCCATTAGTTTTGATAATATTATTTTTAACTTTTTCATATTGATCTGGTAAATATTGTTCCCATACACCTACTTGAGATTCTTTTACTGATTCTAGTACTGCTTGCAAATCACTTACTTTTGACTCTTCTGATGCCTTTAAAATAATTATCTGATTAGAATTAACATTAATCATTGGTGCAACCAATCTACCTTGTTCTATATCGTCTTTATTAATATCAATTGCTACCATAGGATTTTCTTCTTCTACCTTAAGATCTCCATCAATATATCCAGGTATAACTCCTTCTTCAGTGAAATCTTCTTCTGATCTACCCTGTTCAATCATATCATTCTTTATTTGCTCTTTAATTGCAGCAGCAATATCATCTATTGAAACATTAACTTCTTCTTCCTCTTTATCACCATCGCCATTGTTATCTCCTGAATCAGGATTTTCAATATTGCTTCCATTATCTTTGCCCACATCTTTACTACATCCTGCAAATACTACTGACATTGCCATTATTATTGTTATTATCGCTATTATTTTCTTCATTTTATTTACCTCCGTATAATTGTTTGTGTCATTTTTTATATAGTTAATAAGTTATAATTTTTGTTTTATCAATTCCTCCCTTATTTATTATTCCTTTATTAAACGAACTAACCCAAAAAAATGTTCCAATAAAATATAAATAATTTTTATTGAATATTTATTACAAAATATGGAACTTTTAAAAATTTAGTTCGTCTAATAAACGTACAAACAATGAAAAGAAGGGAAGATTATAATATGAAATACAAAAAAAATTATGTTGCATTGGCTTTGGCAGGAGTATTGACACTAGGAACAGGAATGACTTCACAAGCTATGACAGATCAAAAAATAATTTGCTATAATAATGAGGTGACACTGGAAAAACCTGTTCTAATTAATACTAATATAGGAGTAGAAGGATTATCATATCAAAAAGATGGTTATTTAATGTTACCACTTAGACTTACATGTGAAAGATTAGGCTATGATTTAAAATGGAATAGCAAGACACGTTCTGTAGAGGTTTCAAAAGATAATATATGGACATCTATATCAATAGGTAAAGATTTATATTTCAAAGGTAAAGTAGCTCCATTTCCACTAGGTATGGCTCCTGAAATAGTAAATGATTCAACTTATGTACCTGTAGAATTCTTTGAAGAAATATTTAACCAAGACGCTTTTGATATTTTTGAAAGAAATAAAGTAGATGGTAATGTGAGTAACATTCTAGAAACAAAAAATGGTCATATGATTACTGTTAAATATGGAGAAAACAGTATAATATTCCTTGTTAACAAAGATACTAAAATCGTTGATCCATCAACTGAAAAAGAAGTAAATGTTGAAGATATAAAAGAAGAAGACAGATTAGTAGTTTTACATGATTCAAAAATGACTAGGTCCTTACCTCCTCAAACATATGCTTATAGAATAAATGTAATGAAAACCGATCAAGCAGAAGAAACTAAAGTAGAAGGAAAAGTATCTGAAATAAAAGAAACTAAAAATGGTCATATGATTACTGTAGGATATGGAGAAGATGAAACTATTATCTTCCATATAAACGAAGAAACAAAAATAACTAATCAATCAACTGGAAAAAAAGCAAGTATAAAAGATATAGCTAAAGGAGATAAATTGCTTGTAAAACATAGTAATATTATGACTGCATCAATACCACCTCAAACAACTGCTTTTGAAATTGAAATTTGTTCATCAGATAATACTAAATAATAAACATATAAAATAAAAGGGGCTTTTATATCAATATAAAAATAGACTCAGTTTAGATCATGCAGTTTCTAAACTGAGTCTATTTCATTATATATACGTCTAAATATAAAGCCCTAATACAGGGCAAAAAAAAAGCTGAAGAGCAGACTTGAACTGCCGACTTCTTGCTTACCATGCAAGTACTCTACCTACTGAGTTACTCCAGCATACTGACTAATTTTATAACAAGTTATAAATTTTGTCAAGTATTATTATACTCCCTTTTCAACTAAAATAAGTTCAACTTTTTTCTTTATTCTCTGCAATGCATTATCTATTGATTTTACTGGTCTTTTTAGATTTACAGCAATCTCAACATAGCTTTTTCCATATATATAACTTTGCAAAACTTCTTTTTCCAGTTTACTAAGTCTCTCATTGAGTTCATGCTCAATAATGCTTAGATTCTCTTGTCCTATCAATAAATCTTCTGGATTGATTATTTTTCTAGAAGGCATCTTATCTATTAAAGTGGTTTTATCATTCTCTTCTTCATAAGAAGGTTTGTTCAATGATATATATGAATTCAATGGAAGATGTTTTTGTCTTGTTGATGCTTTTACAGCTGATATAATTTGTCTTGTTACGCATAAATCTGCAAAAGAATAAAAGGACGCAGTTTTTTCTTCTTTAAAATCACGAATTGCTTTAAAGAGTCCAATCATGCCTTCTTGAATAATATCATCTCTACTAGCACCTATCAAAAAATATGACTTCGCTTTTTTTTCAACTAAAATTTTGTACTTGTTCATTAAATAATCAAGTGCTTCATTATCCCCATCTCTCACTAATTCCACAAGTTGTTCATCTGAATACGTAACATATGAATCGTCGTACCAAGTAGCATAATCCAACTACATCAACCCCTCTATCATTTTCTACGCATCTTTTCCATCCACTCTAAAACTTTAGGGTCTAGGTGACCTTCTAAACGATTATTATCAATTTGAACTTTTTCAATGAAATTCTTACGAATATCACTTTCTATCATATTAACTTCATTATGTAATTCCCTAGCTGATATACGACTTGCACCTTTTCCTAGTATTATAGTTTGTTCGAGACCATCTGATGTAGCAACTCTTACTCGATAATCTCTGCCTATTGAATGAGCAACTTTTTCAATATAATGATCCGCTGTCTCAACTTCCTTTGTAAATACTACATCTATATTATTATATTTCTCTATATTCCTAGTTCCTTTTACTCTATGTGCGTCAAATACAACTATGACTTCAATTTTTTTATATCCCTGATAATTGGACATTATATCCAGTAATTTTTTTCTGGCAATTTCTAAGCTTTCTTCTTCTACTGCTTTTTTTAGCTTGTCCCAAGCATAAATAATATTGTAACCATCTACTAATAGAAATTCTCGTGTCAAAACATATCCGCCTTCCTTTAATTTGAAAGCATATTTAAGTATACTATATAATTTCTAGTTTGTAAATGTAATTACAATATTATTTCATGGCAATCATTTGAAAACTTTAAAATCTCTAATACTGGCCCACGCATTTTTTTCTAGACCAGTTATTGTAATTTTAACATAACGTACATCGTTACTTACAAAATCATCTTTCTGTATTTGATCACTAATGCTATTATCTGTTTTGTCAACTACAGTAATCCAATTATTCTTATCTGATGATATTTCAACCTTATATTTATAAACAGTATCACTTTTTTCCCAAGTTACCTCTGTCCCCTGAATATTGTAGGTATCTCCTAAATCAATTGTACACCAATGATTAGCATCCCAATCATTAGCACACCATCTTGTGTCAAAGCTATCATCATTTATATAATAAACTCTATTACCTGACTGCTCACTATCCGATGAGACAAATCTATTAAAGGCTATGTTCTCCCCTTCTTCAGGTATAACGCCATTACCATTGTCTGTTATTGGTACTACAGGCTCTGTCATATCTACAACAGAAAGACTGATATTTGATTCTATGAGTCCATCAGAAGTTGCTTTACAGGTTATTGTACCAGTTTCATTTAAAATAGTCTTAACAAAGAATCCCCCTTTGCCATCTTCCAATATAAAAGGTGATTCACCGAGAAAAGTTCCTGCTCCTGTCACCTGAAACTCTACTAAATTATTCGATAAAGGTACTATTTGATCATATTCATCCAGTGCCGTAACTGTCACCCTTGTCATATCACTACCATCTGCTATCAAGGTATAATCATCAGCCTTCAATAATAATTTTACAGGTTGACCTGGAGTATGTCTAACATGGCTAGCAACCACTTCTCCATTGATTCGTGCCTCTGCTCTTATTTCACCAGAAACGTAGTCTATATCCTTAAATTCAAATAGGGGATGGTTCAAGCTGGTATATAGATTTGGTTGCTTAATTCCCTGGGAAATACCATTGACAAACAATTCTACTTCATCACAATTACTGGCTACAGTTACTGTTGCTGGTGAATTTTCTTTCCAATAGTTAGCTATATATACTACAGGACCATAATGTTCTCTACTCTGTTGAGAAAGATAAAAATAGGCTACATGCTTAGGCATCCTGAACATATCAAAGGCACCATGATATCTAATATTATTATTGCTATAGGAATCTGCAAGAGGTGTATTATAATCAAATGCACACCATCCCAAAGCACCTGATACATTTTCTCTCATTTGAGCTTCATTCTGTACCTTAGCATGTCTTAATAGATTCTCTAGCAATCTGTCTTCGTTATCAAAAGACTTAACTGGAAACTTGTGTCCTTCATATTCGGTAACTAGCCAAGGTAATACTCTAGGTTCTTTTATTCCTTCAGTAAAATCATTATACCCAAATAAGTCTTCATAAAAAGCACTAAGATAATTAGCAACGAATCGAGAACCAGTTGTTGGTCTTGTAGGATCTAGTGAACGAGCTTTTGCATTAGTATTCTTGTAAAAACTATTATCATCAATAGATTCATTAATTCTCACTGCCCAAGCAATAATACTTGGATGATTTCTATCCCTTACTATCATCTCTTCAATATTGTCTAAAACAATATCTTTCCAGCTGGATAATCCTATATTGAACCAGCCTGGAGTCTCCTCCAGAACCAATAGACCTATTTCATCACACCTTTTCAAAAATTCAGGATCTTGTGGGTAATGAGAACATCTAACGATATTACATCCCATTTCATATTTTATGATATCCGCATCTCTAGCTTGAAGTCTATTAGCCGCAGCTCTTCCTATATATGGAAAAGTCTCATGTCTATTAGTACCTCTTAGCTTCATATATTCTCCATTAATATAAAACTTCCCATCATTCTTGTTGAAATTTATCCACCTAAGTCCTGTCTTGGTTATATATTCATCTACATAATCCGTATCATCAATCAAAACTCTAGTATATACCTTATATAGATTAGGGTCATCAGGATGCCATAAATCAGGTTCTAGGATTCTTGTAGTAAAATTATTGAACTCATGAGTTGAACCAGCCTCTATAGTATGACTGCTTTCCCCTATAGCTACTATATAATTATCTGCATCTACTATATTGGAAATAACTTTACATTGTTTTGGAACCATACTTTTATTATTGACTTTGGTCGTTGCTGCAACCATAACACTATCATCTTCTAAAGGTACTGTTCGAAGAAATGTCCAATCAACATATACTGGGTCTGTAATAATCATATTTACATCACGATAAATCCCACCAAACAAGAAAAAATCCACATCAATAAGTCCTTCTGGTGGTATATCCTTTCTCTCTGTAGAATCTACTCTTACAGCAATTACATTATCCACATTACCATAATCAATATAATCTGTTATATCATATGTAAAAGAAGTATAAGCACCTTTGTGTTCACCTACAAAACTTCCGTTAACATAAACTTCAGCTACTGTTGATACTCCTTGGAATTCTATTAGAACCCTTCGTTCCCTATATTCTTCAGGTACATTAAAATGTCTTCTATACCAAGAAATAAATTGGACTTGTGATATGTCTAGATCAAAATGCTTATTAAGTAATTTATTACAATGAGGTAGACAAACATCTGTAAATCTTGATTCATCACAAGTAATGGATTTATAGTTTTCATTATCTTGATTGGAATATAACCAATTTGTATTGAAATTTAGAAAAGAGCGATTAGAATTTACATTAGAATATGGTGTTGATTCTATAGGCTCTGAGAACTTATTAGTCCCAAAAACTTTGAAATCATAAAAACTTGCCCAACAACCATTTTCAGTTTCAGTAATAGTTATTCGTACATATCTTATACTATCAATATTAAAATCATTAGTTTGAATTTGCTTAGAAATAGTATTGTTGGTTTCATCTGCTACCATCAACCAATTAATATCATCAGGTGATACTTCTATCTTGTATTTATAGACTTTATTGAATTCCCATTTGATACTGCATCCATTAAGGGTATGACTTGCACCCAAGTCTACCTTCCACCAGTGTCCCCATTTCCCATCACTGGCACTCCAGCGAGTGGACTCGTCACCATCATTGCCTTTGTCTGCTGTTCTTCCTGATATGGGCTGCCAGCTATCTGCTGTAGCTGTTTTACCTTGAGCCACATCATTGTTCTCAACTGCAAATGCGTTATTTGACATGAAAATAACTGTCAAAAAGATTATAGATACTAAGACTACTCCATTAAGTTTATAAAACTTCTTCAACTTATTCATACCTATTCTTCCTCTCTTATTTTTATAGAATCTAGTTATACACTTAGTCAATTCTAGTCTATAATAATTAGAAAATAAGTATTATTAGAGTTAGTAATAGTATCCCAGGGGTTATAGTTTAGTCCATTCTAGTTATAATCTCTTTGCCTTAGGGCTTCATAAGTTAGTATTCCTGCTGCCACTGAAGCATTAAGAGAAGTTATCTCACCTTTCATTGGTACCTTAACTATAAAGTCACATTTTTCTTTTACATTCCTGGATACTCCTTCGCCTTCGTTACCAATTACTATAGCAAGAGAACCCTTCAAATCAACATTATACATAAGTTCTCCATCCATATCAGCACAAGCTATCCAAAAACCCTCTTTCTTTAGTTCATCAATAGTTCTAGCAACATTGGTTACTCTAGCTACTCTAGTATGCTCTATAGCACCAGCTGATGTTTTAGCAACAGTAGCTGTCAATCCTACCGCTCTTCTTTTAGGTATTATCACTCCGTGAACTCCCGCAATATTAGCAGTTCTTAGTATAGCTCCTAGATTATGGGGATCTTCTATGCTATCAAGTATCAATATAAAAGGTGCTTCACCTTTATCATTAGCATATTTTATCATATCTTTTACATCTACATAATCATATGCTGCGGCATAAGCTATGACTCCTTGGTGCTTTTTAGTTACCGAAATATCATTTAATTTATCTTTACTTACAAAATTCACGATGATGTTCTTTTTTCTAGCCTCAGAGACAATCTTTTTAATTGGTCCATCATGTTTCCCATCTATAATAAAAATCTTATCTATACTTCTATCAGCTTTTAATGCTTCTGTTACAGCATTTCTTCCTTCTAGAATCAATTCCGTATTATCCATTACTATTCCTCTCTTGTCATTTAATAAGTTTCATATTTTTTAGTTTTCGTGTTATTTTTTCATTGTTAGGTATAAATGCAAAATCTTCTTCCTGCAAAGTTCTAGTCAATATAAGCATAATTACATATATAATCATCCCAGATATAATTGCTAGAAGGGTTGATATTGTATTACTGTTAATAAGCTTATACATACCATGAAAAATTACATAAACACCTAATCCCATAATTCCTGCTGATAATATGGGCTTAATAATTATCTTGATAACATTAAGTTTCAGTTTAGTTTCTCTCTTTATCATCAAATAATTCAATAGGACGTATACAACATAATAGCATATTGAGCCTATGATTGCTCCTTTTAATTGTAGATCACTTGCTACTAGAGAATAGTTTATTATAATTTTTATAACTACACTTATTACAAGGGATGCTAATGGGAAAAAATATTTACCCATTCCTTGTAGTATACCTGCTAATGCCTGTCCTAAGATTATAAATATTAAGCAGACAGCATATAACATAAGATATTCATATCCTGCAGAAGTTGGATATAATAATTCCATTATGGGTTCAGCCAGTAAAAAGAGACCCACTGCTGCTGGTAAAGCAAGTAAAAGAGCAAATCTGATTGCTAATTTTATCTTAGCTACTAAATCAGCAGTATTATTCTTAGCTACAGCAACTGATACTGCAGGAACAATACTAATCATAAGAGCTAAACTTATTGTCAAAGGTACATTGACTATGGTAAAAGCATTACCCATTTGTCCATACATATCAACAGCTTGTTGCTTGTCAATAAATATTGCACCTAACCTTTTATATATAGTACTTGAATCTATTAAATTCATTAAAGAATACGCAGCCGAAACAATTGTAATAGGTATAGCAATCACAATGAGCTTTTTGGCAACTTCACCAAATTTTATATGATTCTTCCTTGCTGTTGCCATCACTTGTTTATTTATATCTTTTCTTTTCCTAATATAATACAAGATAATAAATAATGTGGATACTAAAAATCCAAGGGATGTTCCAAGTGCAGCTCCACCAACTGAATATGGTACACTATGATTCATTTGTATTAACATGTAAGTAATACCTATACCTAATATCACTTTTGTTATATTTTCTATTATCTGAGTCATAGCAGTAGGTACCATTATCTGCATACCTTGAAAATATCCTTTGAAAGCTCCTGTGATAGATATAAATATTGGCGATACAGCTAGTCCAAATATTACGTATCTAGATTCACTTGGCCAATCGCCCATATTAATAATCTGATCCACACCAAGTACCATGAACAATGATATAAATGCACCGAATATGCTAATTATTATCATTGAATATTTGTAAATATAATGTGCATTATAATAATCTTCCTTAGCTATTTTCTCTGATGTAAGTTTTGACAGGGCATTGGGTATTCCTACTAAAGATGCCGAAACCAATAATGAATATAATGGATATACAGTAGTATAATAGCCAATCCCTTCTGTTCCAACTAAGTAAGCTAAAGGAATTCTATATAGAGCGCTGAATATCTTTGCGATCAAACCTGCAAGTGAAAGAATCATTGCCCCTTTTACAAATGTTTTCGTTTGTGTAGTCATTATTTTACTCCTCTAACAATCAATTCAATGATTCTTTTGAATCTATTCTCTAAATATAGAAAACCAATTAATGCTTCAAGCCCAGTTGCAACTCTGTAGTCAATCAAATCAGCATTCTTGGGTACTGTACCCGACTTAGCATTTCTTCCTCTTTTATATATGTTAAATTCTTCCTCAGTCAACATGTCTTCGATTTCTCTAAACATTTTTGCTTGAGCTGACGCTTTTACATAATTACTTGTTTTTTTATGGAGTCTATTAACAGGTGAATTACCCTCTGCTATAACTTTTGATTTGATTATCAAATCATATACACTATCTCCAATATATGCAAGAACTAAAGGTGAATATTGCTTAGTATTTACGTCTTTTATATTAAGACTATCTTTAAAGTAGTCAATAAAATCTTGCATCAATTCCATTCCTTTCTCATAAGTAACCTATTATCCTCTATGCCAACGTACACCTTCACGTGTATCTTCAAGGATAATACCTTTGTCTTTTAAATCATCTCTTATTTTATCCGCTAATGCGAAATCTCTATCTTTACGAGCCTGTTGTCTTTTTTCAATTAGATCATTTATTTCCTCATCTAGTAGAATTTTCTTTTTCTTACTTACTATTCCTAGTATACCACATAGTTCGTCAATTAGTATAATAATATCTTCAATAAATTTATTAGAAGAATCTGAATCAGTATTTTTATTAGCGAATTTGACTAATTCAAATATAGCTGATATAGCATCTGCAGTATTGAAGTCATCCTCCATAGCAGTTTCGAATTTTGTTTTATATTTTTCTAATTCTTTTTCTTCATTCAACATGGATTCTTTTTCATTATAATCATCTTGTTGTGCATTCTTTAATAAATGCTCTAGATTATCTCTACTTGTTTGAATTCTTTCAAGTCCGTTAGCTGCAGCTTGTATTAGATCCCTACTGAAATTGATAGGACTTCTATAATGAACATTTAACATAAAGAATCTTATAACATCATAAGAAAATTCATCAACTATTTCTCTTACTGTAAAGAAATTACCTAGAGACTTTGACATTTTCTTATTATCTACATTGACAAATCTATTGTGCATCCAGTATTTAGAGAATTGCTTATCATTAACAGCTTCACTTTGTGCTATTTCATTTTCATGGTGTGGGAAAACAAGGTCTTCTCCACCAGCATGAATATCTATACTATCACCAAGATATTTTTTAGCCATTACTGAACACTCTATGTGCCATCCAGGTCTACCTTCACCCCAAGGTGATTTCCATGCAGGCTCTCCTTCTTTTTTGGGCTTCCATAAAACAAAGTCCATTGGATTTCTCTTTTCTGTATCAACAGCAATTCTAGCTCCTGCTTCCAAATCCTCTTGATTCTTATTAGATAACTTACCATATGGTTTGAATTTTTTTGTTTCAAAATAAACACTGCCATTAACTTCGTAAGCATAACCTTTTTCAATAAGCTGTTCAATCACCTTAATCATACCATCTATTTCTTCAGTTGCTTTTGGATAAATAGTGGCTGGTTTAACATTCAATCCCTCTGAATCAATTAAGAATTCTTTCATATATTTACTTGATATCTCCCTATAATCTACCCCTTCTTCATTG
Source organism: Vallitalea maricola (assembly GCF_036985595.1). Taxonomy (NCBI): domain Bacteria; kingdom Bacillati; phylum Bacillota; class Clostridia; order Lachnospirales; family Vallitaleaceae; genus Vallitalea; species Vallitalea maricola. The sequence goes on from NZ_BTPU01000097.1 coordinate 19,066, forward strand.
GCTTTCTTTATTATTTTATCATCAATATCAGTAAAATTAGATACGAATGTAACCTCATAATTTTTGTACTCTAAGTATTTCCTAACTGTATCAAACACTATTAATGGTCTAGCATTACCTATATGAATATAGTTATATACTGTTGGACCACAAACATACATTTTTACCTTACCTTCCTCTATGGATTCAAACGCCTCTTTTTTGTTAGTTAAAGTATTATATATCTTCATTTTATCCTTTCCTTTCTTTATTTAATATGTTTTATCTGCTAAATTTTTCACGGTTAAATAATTTGAAGTAATCTTCCGGTGGTATTGATGCTACCTTTTGTTCTAATCGTTCTATTCTTGTTAACAATTTGCACATTTCCATTCTAACAGGGTCTGGCAGATGTGTTTGGTCAAGAGTATCGCAAGGAGATACTTTTTCATTGTTTCTGCGAACAACCCTTGCAGGTATACCAACAACAGTACAGTTCGGCGGCACTTCATTAAGTACAACTGACCCTGCTCCTATTCTACAGTTGTCACCAATTTTGAATGAACCTAATACCTTAGCCCCTGCACTTATCATAACATTGTTCCCAATAGTTGGATGTCTCTTGCCATGTTCTTTTCCTGTTCCACCTAATGTAACTCCTTGATATATTGTTACATTATCGCCAATCTCACAAGTTTCACCTATGACCACTCCATGTCCATGGTCTATGAATAGATTTTTTCCAATTGTGGCTCCCGGGTGAATTTCTATTCCCGTTTTTCTTGCCGCTCTTTGAGAAACCCACCTAGCTAAAAAATAGTGTTTTTTTCTAAAAAGTGAATGAGCTAATCTGTAACTCATTATAGCTTTGAAACTACCATAAAGAAACACTTCTGATGTAGATTTTATAGCTGGATCTCTATCTTTAATTACATTTATCTCTTGTTTGATATATTTTATCAATCCCATATTATCACACTCCTTGTTGTACATATTAAGTCAAATGACTCAGTAACGTAACGAAATCAAAGAAACTTCTTAAATAAAGTTTTTCAATAATTTTGTAATAAAAAAACTCCATCTCTTAATTAAATAAGAGACGAAGTTATTCCGCGGTTCCACTCTTCTTGAATAAATATACTTATTCCAACTTCAGGCTGTATAACGGTCAGCACCGTACCCAGCTACTACTAATTCACTGGACAAGCTCAAGGATGCACTTCATTCAACTTCACTTAAGGAATGCTCTCAGCCGGTGACACTCCATCTCTTTTAAGATTCATTTAACTACTCTTCCTATCAAAGCTTCTAATATTATATGTTCTATATTCTTTTTTATGATTAACTAAACCTAGGTTGTCTATTAATTACTATTATTATATGTTGTGTTTTAATTTTTGTTAACTTAATAATATATTACCTTTATTAATTAGTCAAGCATAAATTTATTATCTTTTTATGGTAAGGGATAATTATAAATCTAAACCTTCCACCGCTTTTTTCATATCATTGATTACATCTTCAATAGAGATATCCTTAAGATTTTCTTTGTTTGAACCAGAGCATAGTGCACCTATTAATTTGCCATTTGATAAGAAAACAGGAACAGCAAATCTCCTGCCATTAAAAAACCAGCCTTTATCATCCACATGTTTTTCTAAATCAGCCTCAACAATTAATTTATCAATATCTTTTCTATCAACTACATTCATATTACGAGAGGGATCAGCATATGACTTTTCTATTAATTCTTCTTGTTTCTCTTTCTCCTGCTCAGCTATATATAAAATCCCCCATGGAAAGTTCATTAAGTCATAATGGGTATTTCCAACTTCCAGCATACCTAGATTTGATGACTCAATTATCTTATAGATTACGGTGGCTTTATCTTTGTCCAATGATGTCAACAATACAGTTATACCATACTTTTCATTTATCTCTTTCATACTATTATGCAATTTTTGTATTATTTTATTCCAAAAAGTTTCTTGGTTGGATAGATTTAAAAACTTTATACCAAGGGTATATTTACTATTTTGGTCTTTAGCAAGATATTCCTTGTCTATTAAGACTTTTATAAGCCGGTTGACTGTAGTGGCATGTAAATTCATCTTTTCTTTTAGCTCATTAAATCCTATGGCTCCTTCCCTTGCTATTATTTCAAGTATGGTTAAACCTCTTGTTAATGCTGGAGCTACACTCTTTTGTTCCATTATATAGTCACCTCTGATTATTTTTTCAATAGTACATATAGGATTATTATATAATAATTTTTATTTTTTTGCAGGTAAAATTACTGGTTCTTCTTCATTAGCCTCTTTCATCCTCTTAATCAATCTATTAGCCAATTCTTTTCTGACTTTAACATAAGCTGGGTCTTTAACAAGGTTTGTCAATTCACATGGGTCTTTTTCCAAATCATATAAAAAAGTTTCAACGTATGTATCACTATGGGAATCTAAATCTCCTGATTTATCTGGTGCAGTAATACAATATTTCCATTTATCTGTTCTTATTGCTCTGCCCAATTGACTCTCACTAATCTGTAAAAACACTTCTTGTTGCCACTTGACATCTTCGCCATCTACTATTTGTTGAATTGGGTATCCTTGTATATCATTAGGTCGTTCAATTCCTGCACACTTAAGGATTGTAGCTGGCAGATCAATTAAGCTTACCAGTTCTTTAATAACTTTGCCCCCTCTGAACCCTGGACCATTAAGAATCAATGGAATCCTTATTGCACTTTCATGACAACTTCGTTTATATTCCTTGTTTCTTGTTCTAAAATGTGAACCGTGGTCACTAGTATATATAATAAGAGTATCTTCTTCCAATTCTAACTCTCTTAATTTCTTCCGTATTCTTCCTACATTCTCATCAAGACTTGCACAACACCCTAGATAATCTGGATAATTCTCTTCCCAATCACCTTTTTCAGTATTACAAGCCAAGTCTTTTGGTGGTACATAATCTTTGAATCTTTCTTTGGATCCATCAGGACCTTCATATTGGTTACGATCATTCTGATGATGTGGTTCAATGTATGATGTAAATAAGAAAAATGGTTTTTCCCCAGTATAACCATCCAAATAGTCAAGTACAAAATCTGTCGTAGCATCTACTCTATAGCCTTTAAACTCTACTTTTTCCATATCTTTGAACATATAACCATCATAACCGTGTGAAGTAAATTCAAGTACATCTGCAGCTACCCAATAATCTTTATATCCCCCTCTTCTTTCAGGAGGGATAGCTGTTGTTTCATAATTACATACTTTACCAATATCCTCATTGGAATCATATCCAGTGGAAGCCAAATGCCACTTACCTACATATCCCACCTCATAACCAGATTGTGATAAGTATCTAGGAACTGTTTTTGCATCTAATGGTAAAGCTATAGCATTACGATAACAACCAGTTTCTGTGGCATATTTACCAGTTTGTAAACAGGCTCTTGCAGGACCACAAACAGGCTGACATGTAAAGGCATTTTCTATTCTTACTCCATCCTTAGCTAAATCATCCAGATTAGGGGTTATATTTAGTGGCTGTCCATAACATCCAACTGTATCCCATCTCTGTTGATCTGAAAAAATGAATAAAATATTTGGTTTTCTCTTCATAATATCGCTCCTTAGTATCATATATGTAACTATTAATAATTTATTTGTAACTTTATTATACTATACTATTATTTAATGTCAATAAGAGCATAAAAAAAAGAGGTATAATATCTACCTCTTAATTTTATAAATTAAACATATATTATTTTTTGATTCCTGTATTATAAGATACAAAAGTATCCAATGCTTTTACTGATGATCTTATATCATCGTATACAGCTACTTTACCTTCTTCCATGATTGATACGAAGTCACGATAAAACTTACCAGCATTAACAGATACTGTAATAGGTTTATTGTATTTTTTAACTAACCTTACAAGGGAATTAGCCAAACTGTCATCATCATAACATGCGTTAGGCAAAGCTCTCAAATCATTTGCATGGGGTACAATACTTACAAACATAGCATCTACAGCATCGTCTTGAATTATAGCTTCTATATATTTAGCGTATAAAACATCTTCTGTCATTGGAGTTACATCAATTATTGAAGAAGACGTATCTATAAGTCCATGATAGTTAAGCTGCTTTAATTTTTCGTTAGTTTCTTCACTAAGAGTTGCTAACTCCAAGTTACCTAATTCATCAGCTGCTATAGTAGCTTCAAAGCCTGCGTTAACCACACCTGCTACTTTTCTTCCTTTTACTTTTTTGTCAGCAAGTAAAGAAAAGGCTTTTATACAATCATAATATGTTTTTATATCATCAATTAGAATGACTCCTGCTTGCTCACATACAGCCTTAAACACATCGTAATCACCTGTCATAGCGGCAGTGTGAGAAGCTGCTGCCTTTGCTCCTGCATCTGTCTTACCAGATTTATATATGATGATTGGTTTATCTATGTCTTTTGCTAATTCATAGAATTTTCTTCCTTCACCTTGGTCAAAACCTTCAACATAAAGGGCTATATTGCTGATATCTTCTTTTGGAGCAAAATACTTGATTAGATCAACAATCTTGACATCATATTTATTACCGAAGCTGACTACTGATTTAAATATTTTCAAATGGCTAAATTTATCAATAAGAGTAAGAGCCATACCACCGCTTTGAGTTAAAAATACAGTATTACTTTCTTCACATGTATTTAATTCCAATCTTTCTTCATCAATGAATAATGTATTAACTCCTGGATTTTTGTCATCATCTCCATAGAAAACACCCATACAGTTTGGTCCAATGACCCTGACATCTTCTGGTATTACTTTTGACAGATTTTCCTTGAATTCATCATAGTTCATATCAGAAGGAATACCTGGGATGAGCACTACTGATTTTGGTATATTGGTCTTCATTTCTTCAAAGAATGAGAAAACATATTTTGCTTTAGCTACATAAACAGCTAATTCAGTTTCAACTGGTATTTCGTCTATACTTTTATATAGCCGATATTCTTTATCACCAATAACGGTTTTTCCACCTTTTATATTAACGAAATATATATCTTCTCTACCAAGATCATGTAAGAGTTTAGCTATTTCTCTACCCATGCTGTGTTTATCTGGATTTGCTGAAACACCAATAACAGCTATTCCTTTTGGATTAAAGAATGGTTCGATATTATTCACATTAGCTTCTTTCATTACCTCTTTATTGTCTTCCACTTTTTCAAATTGTGCAAATCCATCTACAGCTATAAATCTATTATCTTTTGTTATGACAAAAGGATTAATGTCAAGAGCTTTCACAATATACTTTGTCTTCTCTTTGCAAGCATTAGAATAGTGAAAAGCAAATGAACTTATTAAACTTGCTGCTTTTGCCATTAATTCTAGATATTCTTCATGACCAATATCTTTGAATTTATGACAAATGTTCAAATCATTAACAAGCTCTAAGGCTTTATTATACCTGAAAGGAGGAAGAAATAGATTAGCAGGATCATAATATTTAGCGAAAAATTCTGCATCATCTCCACCTTTTGTAAATGTTATTACTGGACCGAATGATGAATCATCTTTTGAACCAATAAGTACTTCATATCCTATACTTTGTGTATGAGGAATGAATTCTACAATTAAGAAGCCTTCAATATTTGGTTCTTGTTCAAAATGTGAAAGAACCTCTTTGCGCATTTTATCCAATACATAACCTACATATAATGTTTCATGATTCTTTACTACTTTTACCCCACCTAATTTTTGTTTATGGGAAATATCTGATGAAACAATTTTAACTACAATATCACGACCAAATTTTTCTAACATCTTTTCAGTCAAGTCATTTGAATTCTTTACAAATACGAATTTTGGAACATCAAGTCCTATGCTCTTTAAAATCATATATACTTCATGTTCGTATAGAGTCTTTCTTCCATTTTCATAAGCATTATCAAATATATTATTGATTATGCTCATTGATTCTACTGAAATATTCATTTAACCACCCCGCATAGTATTTATGGGGTTGTCTTAAAACACAGATATTATAATATATTTTAAGACAGCACCATATTCGTTTTTTACTATAATTTAGTAAGCATCCATTATATAAGACAGATTCACCTAAATCTTATCCATCATATATATCAAGTTCTATTTATGTTCATAGTAAGGTAAAATATTACATTGCTATTATATCAAAAAGCAATTTATAATAAAAGTGAAAGGGAAATTAATTTTATTTTATAAAGATTATTTTACGATTAATAAACTTTTTTAAGTGGTCGAAGCGGAAATTAGAGTTATTACGGTATTATTGGTGCAGAAAAAAGGAACTGTATTATTACAGTCCCTTAATATATATTTTAGGTGGTTGAATTATTGCTAGCATACTATTTGTTTATTCTGTTACATATTTGTTGCTTCTTTTTACAATATATGTTGGTTGATTTACATTTAGGGCATTGGGCTGATTTTGTAAAGTCAAACTCATATTCATGATTACAATCTTTACAGATCACTTTACATTTTTTAGTGCAATAAATGCCTCCAGTAATATTTATTGCCATACCACTAGTCAAAGCTTTAGTAACTTTTTGCCTAGCACTATCAATAATATTTTGGAAAGTTTGTCTTGAGACATGCATTTTTTCTGCACATTTTTCTTGATTTAATTTCTCGATATCCTTCAGTCTCATAGCCTCTAATTCTTCTATATTCAGAATAATTTCTTCCAACTCCTGGTCAGATTTGCCTCTAGGCTTAAAATAGGTATACTCAGGAAAAAAGTCTACTTTTCTACACTTTTTTGGTCTTGGCATACGATTATTCTTTAATTATTCCATCAGTTATTTTTTCGAACATCTTAGCTATTTCATCTGACTTATTAATACCATCTCTTGCAATTTCCTTAGTCATTGGTAGTTCACCTAATAATTTAATACCCATTTTATCTAAGAATTCCTCTGTATTACCTTCAAACATTTTAATTGTTTTACCACAATCTGGACATTTGATATAACTCATGTTTTCAATGACACCTATAACATCTACGTCCATTTTCTTAGTCATATTGATTGCTTTTTCTACAATCATAGATACCATATCATGAGGTACAGAAACCATTACAACACCTGTAATAGGCATTACCTGCATAACTGTAAGTGCTACATCACCAGTTCCTGGTGGCAAGTCAACTACTAGATAATCCAAGTCTTCCCATAGTACGTCTGTCCAAAATTGTTTTACTGTTCCAGAGATGATTGGACCTCTCCAGATAACAGGTGTATTTTCTTCATCAATCAAGAAGTTGAGTGACATAACTTTTAATCCATTTTCAGCAATAACTGGTAAAATACCTGTCTCAAGAACTGCTGCTCTTTTATCTTGTAGACCTAATAATCTAGGGATACTTGGTCCAGTTATATCTGCATCCAACAATCCTACTTTATATCCTTTTCTAACTAAGTCGTTAGCAAGCATTACAGATACTGTAGATTTACCTACTCCACCTTTTCCACTCATAACTCCTATAATATTTTTCACATTATTAATAGGATTATTTTCTACCATACAATTTTCTTTTTTGCTATCACTGCAATTACCTTTTGATGAGCATGTATCACATGATGCCACTTTAAATCACTCCTATCATTATATTTACTTTTATATTAAAAATTACAAATGTTCTGCTTTTGAACTCTTTTTGGCATTATATAACTATAAATATCTGTCTTTTTATAGCATATGCCAATAAAAATATACACCTTTTTTTGTCTATTGTCAATTAAATATTTTATGCCTTTAACCCTTCTAAAAACAAGGATAATTGGAGAGTAATCATTTTCCTGGATTCTTCTTTGGACATGTCCAGGCTTTTATGTCTTCTGAATACTCTTTGGGCTAGACTTAACCAAGAATCTCCTATTGTGTTAGCTGTCAAATGAGGGTCTATATAATCTTTTATGGACCCGTCTTCAATACCTTGTTTCAATATTTCAGTTAAATACCATGTTGCTTGTTTAATAGTGTCATAGAACTCATCTCTCAAGGATGAATTAATTTCATTAGTTTTGACATTGTAGTCATATATACCTGTAAAAATAATTGTATCTTTAAAATTATCAATGTTATTATCTATGATACTAAAATATTGTTTCAGCTTATTATAACCATTACCACATAATTTCGGCATTGCTTCTTCCATTATCCTATTATACTCTCTAATTAGACACATATCAATTATAGTTGTAATCTCTTCTTTATTTTTAAAGTACTCATATAATGTTTTTCTGCTTATGCCTGATTCCTTAGCTATCCTAGCCATAGTTGTATCTCTAAAACCTTCACTTAAAAATAATTCTAGTGATGCATTTACAATTCTATTTCTTGTCATATCTCTTTTATCTAATTTTTCATCGTTGTATAACTCATCAACTCTCATTAAAATTTCCCTTTCTGCCATATAAACTTATTGAATCAGCTTAAGTGGAGTGATAATAAAACCATAATAATATTTTTTATATGGTAATAATTTATAAGGCTCTTTTAGATATGCCATAGCAGGTATATCTCCTCCAACCCCTCTTTGACCATAATCAATATTTATTGTATTGAAATCTCTTCTAGGTAATTTATAGCTATGTGTTGTTTCCTCTAAATCCTTCATGGTATAAGGCCACATACTCATATTTATAAACTCTCCCGTTATATCCATAATCTTAATGCCTTCTTGATGTTTGTTAGTTATCTTAGCCCATCTTATATCAGTACGATTTCCATTTTCTTGTGGTACCAAATAGTCATGAATCAAAGCCTCGCAAGGTGCACTATAGACACCAACCATTGCACTTTCCTTCCTATCTACATATGATTCGTGAAAGCCTCTGCCATACCAAGTCATGATATTATAATCCCTTTTGACAGCCATCTGCATTCCAAATCTTACCATTCCCTTAAGAGGAATAATACTATTTTCTACTTTAACTGTTCCATCAGAATAAAAAGTATATGTAGTTGTTAATCCATCTTCAGTACTGAATACTCTTGACTTGACAATAACTCTTACATTATCATCTTCCTCATTAATAACAATATTTTCTACCTTCCTATTATCAGTAGCCTTTTTCCACCTCTGACCTATATTCATTCTTTTTAGGATTGGAAATATATCTTTTAATGTATAGAACATGTCATTATCAATTGGTGCTCTCCAAAAATTAGGTTTTAATTCTTCACATAATAATTCTTTATTATTATACATAAGTGAATTTATTCCACCACTTTTCTTATTTAAGATTGCATGGAATTTATCATTGTATAAAATTATTTCATTTATATTATTTTTAGTGACTATACTCTCACTGCTATTATTGATTTTATGGTTTTTAATAAGAGTTACATTGTTGAACCTTATTTGAGACCATGAAATAACCTCTTCAGCATCCATCCAAGCAGTTTTATCTTTTAATAGGAACCTTGCATTCATGTAATATTCCTTGTGTTTTTTGAATTCATGGTTATTGTAATTCAGTTGTATTTGTTTAATTTCATTAGGCAGAATATTATCTACGTTAACCTCACCTTTTAATATTACATAACCATCCTCTATTATTTCCCAGACTAATTTTACAAATGATAAATCAATGAAATTATATTTGTTTCTTATATTAACTACACCTTTTTGTACATCTACATCTTCTACATCAATATTTTGGTAAACTTTCTTTACTTCATAGAGAGCAGGATGAGGAGTCCTATCTGCTGCTACAATACCATTACCGCAGAAATTATAATCATTGGGATAGTCTCTGAAATCTCCTCCATATGTCCATATATCTTTACCCTCTATAGATTTTTTACGTATGCTTTGGTCAGAAAAATCCCAAATGAAACCTCCTATACATCTTTCATATTTCTCAAAAGCTTCCATATACTCTTTGAAATTCCCAAGACTGTTACCCATACAATGGGCATATTCACAAAGTAAGAATGGTTTGTTCTTATACATTTCTGGTGTTACTTTATGACCTAGCAAACCTGTGTTTTCACCTACTCCAACTCGTACACCCTTATTCTGTCCAATTTTATTGACCTGCTGTGTGGTAGCATACATCATACTAAATACATCAGTATATTCTAATTTATGATCCCCTTCATAGTGAATTGGTCTTGTAGTATCAATTTTCAGGGTAGCCTCTCTCATCTTTTTGAAGATGTTTCCTGTTCCAGCTTCATTTCCAAGAGACCAAAAAATTATGCAGGGATGATTCTTATCTCTTTCAACCATTCTTTCCATTCTATCAACACAGGGCTTAATCCATTCTCTTCTGCTACCTGGAATTTTATTTCGGATGCCATGGGTTTCTAAGTTGCATTCGTCCATAACATACATGCCATAGATATCACATAACTCATAGAACCATTGATTATTAGGGTAATGGGAAGTACGAATGGCATTGACATTATTGGCTTTCAATAGTCGTATATCTTCTTCAGTCCTAGCATATGGTACTGCGTGACCATAATCTGGATGAAATTCATGGCGATTAACTCCTTTAATAAGCACAGATTTTCCATTTATATATAGCCCATTATTTTTTATTTCGATTTTACGAAATCCAAATTGGCAATAACGAATATCTATCTGATTATGATTATTATCCAACAAACTTACAATAACCTTATATAGATTAGGTGTTTCTGCTGTCCATTTATGAGGATTGCTCAACTTACCTGTAAATCTAAGCAGGTCCCCATCAACATATTTTGTATCAAAATAAACTTCACGTTGTCCATTATCAAAAACTTTCACTTCAACCAGTTGTTGCTGATTATAATGCTCACATGCTACCTTAGTATCAATAATTATTGTAGCATCTTGATAATCATTATCCAAATCACAATGAACGTAAAAATCTTTTATTTCTTCTTTAGGTCTGCTTATCAAATCCACATCTCTAAATATACCTGATAACCGCCACATGTCTTGATCTTCTAAATAGCTCCCATCACACCATCTATAAACCTCTACAGCTAAATCATTTTCCCCAAGTTCTACATATGAGGTAATATTAAATTCAGCAGGCGTGAAAGACCCTTGGGAATAACCTACCTTCTGTCCATTGACCCAAAGATAAAAAGCTGAGTTAACACCTGAAAAGTTGATGAAAACATTTCTTTCCAACCATTCTTCATCAATGCTAAACTTTCTTTTATATGCTCCTACTGGGTTATATTCAGTACTTATATTTGGTATATTTTTTAATTTAATACTGGTAGGATATCTTGTATTGAGATACATGGGCTTTCCATACCCTTTTAATTGCCAATTTGAAGGCACTTCAATCTTTTCCCATTTATGTACATCATATTCACTTCTATAAAAATCAGCCTCACGGTCAGAAGGTTCGGCAACCCATTTAAAATACCATCTTCCATTTAAACTCTGCTTCCATCTGGATTCCTTATCATTCATAATTTCCTCAATATTGTCGTAAGGCAAGGCGACAATATGTGGTAGCTCTTTGTTAACCCCAATTACTTCTACATTATTCCATTCAACCTCCATTTTCCCTTTCATAAATACCTCCTAATTTGAAATAATCTATATTATTATAGCCTCCTTGGTACAAAGAAGGCTTAGTTTTCAATCATTCTATAAGACCATCATTAGGATAAGGTAACACTTGTTACCTTCATATAATAAATGTATAACTATCTAGGAAACTAGTCAAGGGAAATCAGTAAATTTCTAACTAAAATATTAAAAAAAAACACCATAACCAGCATTTGCCAGTTATAGTGTTTTAGTTTTAAATTATTCTAACGCTCCATCTATATTTACTGTATATGTTCCACTGTTACCAGTATGTTTATATACTTTCAAATAATATTTACCAGGGTCAGCTTCGTAAGAGCCTCTCAGTATATTTCCTCCAGTATCAGGATAGTCTACGTAATTATTTCGATCAGATTCTTTAAAAAGAAGCCAATTAAATCCCATATTACCATCCCCTGTCACAGTTATGTTGATTGTGTCATGAGATATGACGTCAAAATAGTAGTAATCTTCATTGTCTCCTTCTGAATATGCTGCTGATACCATTTGATTATTCCCAATTGGTCCATTTGCATCTGAAAAAGTATTATTTGGTTCAGTTTCATTAGTTATATGGACATTGCTGCTATCTGAAACTACCATTACTTTAAAACTGGTAGTTACTCCTCCTAATTTTGCTGTAATTGTTGCGTTGCCTTCTGTTATTCCAGTTACTGCACCTTGGCTGTCTACGTTTGCAATAGAATCATCTGAACTTGACCATTCCACCTTGTTCAGATCACCCTCTGAAGCATTATTTCCGTTATCAAGAGTACCTATCAATCCAAAACCTAGACTAGTATTTTCTTCAACTACAGCTATCATTTCTAAGCTTTTAACATATGATGTTGAACCTGATATGTTTCCAGAACTTAAATCAACTCCATAGTCATGTACTTCTGAATTATAGATTGCCTTCATACCACCTTGAGAATCTTCAAGAGCAATAAAGTTAACTCTCCAATCAAAATTATCAGCGAATATTTCATCACTAAGTGTTCCTACATACTTACCATCTTGAAGCTCCAACTGAACAACTTTTTCATCTTCATTCTCACCAATATATCCTATATATCCTTTAGTACCTAACTCTCCACTAGCTTCTACGATAACCAAATCATTTAATATCTCCACATCTGTTACTTGTTCTAATGCAATACGTACATTTTGTATTTTTATATCTTTAGGTTCAGCTCTTTGTGGCACTACATTATTAACATTCATAATATGGATCTTTGCTTCACTTCTATCTGCATTTTCTTCTGTTACTAGAATCTTGATGCCATGTTGTGGTAGAATCAAACCACCTGCAGGATTACCATGACTAGAATAATCTCTGCTATCATTAAATATAGGATATATGGTATTAGTATTTACATCTATGGTTTGAACTTCATTCCATTGAATAAAATACTCTGCTCCATTTCTCAAACTAAATGCTGCATCATGCATCTGATATTCTACTTTGTCAACATTCATTTCTGGCTTATTTGGATATTTCCATATGACAGGTTCTTGATCGGCATCAACTATCCCCACTGAAACATGCCCTGGGTTAGCTTCTCCATCTTGAGAAAGTCTGTCTAATGTACCGTAAGTTCTATCAATATACCATATGAGAAGTCCTGGATCGTATGGGGTGGTATCAGAATAATAATAAGATTGTTTTAATCCTTCATCTGAACCATCTTGATTACGCCATTCAATCAAGTAATAATTTTCCGCTATGAAAACACCATTACTCTCTTCAAATCCATCAAGTGCAAATCTTAACTCGCCCTCAGCATCATCAAAGAATACTTCTTCATCATTCACTGTGATTCTAATATCATCCACAAAGAGTCCAGTTCCTTGAGTATTTCCGTCTGTACCATAGCCTATTCTTAGATCTATTTTCTTTCCTGCATAGTCACTAATATCAAATATTCCATCTACCCAATTACCACCAGAGTTTCCTGTTATACCATGACCAGGATTTCTTAAGAAGTCACCCTCGTCTATGTTTGGATTCTCAGTAGTTGTTATATTACCCTCAATTGCTGTCCATTCTTCGGTACCTTCTTCTCTAACCTGTACATAGGCATAATCCCAATCTTCTTCAATATCATATTGCGTCTTGAATTTTAATTGTATATTTTTATTGGCATCTACAGTAAAATCTAAATTAGTTGTCATGTAATGGTAAGCAGCATCTTCTTTTCCACCATAATAAGTGTTATCTCCACTATATGGCTCTACTATAGTGGTCACCTTATCTGGCAAGTCTATTCTTACAGCATCTGTACCTGACTTTTGTGAACTGGCTGCTATTAATGTTACATCCATACCTTCAGAACCGACATCATCCAGGTCAATTCTATTTTGCCTTTGCCAATCTCCTCCATGATCTTTTTGAAGCTGTTCTCTACAATATGCACCATAACCCACTGTCATAGAACCTATTGGATATCCTGCATATGACCCTCCAGCCATAGTAGTCCAGTTTTGGACAGGTTCTGAATTACCATATAAATCTGGAAGTCCTAATGAATGCCCATATTCATGACTTATAAGTCCAACTGGTGCATCCTGTTCAACCATGACAAAATCTTCAAATTTATATGTGTTCCCGTTGGTATCAACTACTTCGTAAGGTGATTTATCTTCTCTATAACCAGATAAACTGGATTGAAAAGGCCATATTGCAGCTTCTGCACCAATTGATCCACCACTGAACCATTCTTCTCCTTTTCCTGCATGAACAAGAATAACTGTATCAATTAATCCATCTGGCTCATAATAATTTCCATCATTATCATAATCAGCTTTATCAATAACGTCATAATCAGCTAAGTTAATGCTAGTATCCTTAGAAACAGCATCTGCTCCCTCTTCCACCAACCAGCTTGCTTCTTTTTGGCTGTTTCCATAGTGAATTGCATTGTTTTTAGCTGTATACCATCCAGCTACACCTCCATTTACAGAATACTGCTCTCTTGACTCAAGCTTAAAATACTTATTCATTGTTATAAAATATTTATTATCCTTACCCTTATATGTTTCTGATCCAAATAACATGTCCTGATAATATGCTGCCTCATAATTATCACTGTAAGATAAAATGTCCCCTTCTACTTCTCTGTCTAGAAAGTCTGAATATCTGTAATCAGGAAAGTCAATAAGAATTACCAATGGTTTTGCCTCAACTGGTCCTTGATCCAAAAGTGCAGCATTAACATGAGATGCAAATAATCCCACCAATAAAACAGTTGTAAACATAAAACATAACAATTTTTTAATCATTAAATTTCTCCTTTATTTATTTAATATTAATTTTTGTAGATTAAAAATGTCTAAACTGTTCAGCATATATCAAGCCTGTTAAATGAATTCCTCCTTTCCTGAAAAGTAATAAATTACTTGTAACTACTCTAATATAAAAAAATCTGTGTAAGGATATATAAACTATTTGAGACAATATCTATTAGAGCAGTTCCCTCAAACAGAGTAATTTATCATTATCAAAATAATCAATACAATAATATATTCACTATCAATCTGATTCTTATCTTCCTTTTAATATTATTAAGTTTTATTTCACAAAAAATAATCATTTGTTATAATCAAGTTATATATGCAAATTTATCTAAATAATATACATTTCTGAATTATATCATAACAGAAAATTATATATTTTTATATGACCTATTTATACACTTATGGTACATATTTCTTTTTTATTATAAAACCGTTAGTATATTAAATATTTTTTTTTATTATTTGATTTAGTATCAATTATTTTTGGCATAAAAAAAGCTGATATAATATTTATACCAGCTAATCTATAATAAACTTTTATTATTAAATTTATTTCAGTAAACAAATAGCCTGTGAAGCTATCCCTAGTCCTTCTCCTGTAAATCCTAAGCCTTCTTCTGTAGTTGCTTTTATATTTATATTTTCTATTTCAATATCTAGAACATCTGCTATATTGGTCCTCATTTCATCTATATAATCAGCCATCTTAGGACGTTGAGCAATAATGGTTGAATCTATGTTTATTATACTATATCCTTCACTAGTAAGTAACTCTTTTACTTGTGCCATTAATTTTAGACTGGATATTGATTTGTATTTATTATCTGTATCAGGGAAATGCTTACCTATATCTCCCTTACCCATTGCTCCCAGCAAAGCGTCCATAATCGCATGAACCAGAACATCTGCATCAGAATGTCCAAGTAAACCTTTCTCGTATGGAATTTCAACACCTCCGAGAATCAATTTTCTATCTTCGACTAATCTATGTACATCATAACCCATGCCAATTTTCATTAGTAACACTCCTTTTGTCTATTTTTCTTTTATTATACCTTTATGATATGCTTGAAGAAGCATCTTCAATCCGATAATCTCCTTCTTCAATTCTTTACCTATATCCGTATTCTTTACTCTTAACCTTTTACTGTTCTTTTCTAATATCTGATACGAAGATACAATGTCTTTTTCATTATCAATTGCTTTTTTCTTAGATTCAAATTTCTCATGAGCAACCATAAGAAGACCATATGAATTATATATGAGTGTGTATCCTGCTATACCTGTTATATGTTGATAAGCTTCTGATAAACCTCCGTCTATAACTAATAATTTACCCTTTGCTTTTATTGGACTTTCGCCTTTTTTTACTTCCACAGGAACATGACCATTAATAATATGAGAATTATCTTCACTTATACCAAATTCCTGTAATATCTCTCTACATTTATCCTCACTGTCCCTATATCTATAATAACTATTTTTATCCTCTTTTTTGATAGCTTTGTCATTAAGGAAATATCTTTCAAAAGTAGCCATTTTATTTTTACCGAACAATGGTGAATTAGGTCCAGTCCATAGATACCAGAAATAATCAATATTGTTAAGTTCATTATTATCATTAAAATAATACTCTCTAATTAACATTTCAATCTTATCAATAAGTTCTTTACCACTATAGCTTTTACCATCTATGGTAACTTTATTGAATACTCCTTTTTTATCCATAGGAATGCAACCATGAAATAGTAAATTAGAGTTATATGTTAGGTACATACTACCCTTTGAGAACAAGAATCTTGTATGCTTCTGCAATTTTTCATTGTTTTTATAAGATAGTCTTAATTTTTCCATTACATCTTTTTCTTCAATAGTTAAATCATATGGATTTTTGGGATTAATAGTTGGAAAATAGTTATCTGAGAGTTTATAAGTCTTATCAGCTATTTTGATTATGCCTTTTTCAAAATCTATCATATTAAGTAATAGCCTGTCATTCATTATAAAATTAGGATTTCTTTGTATTATCTTGCCCTCTAATTTGAATTGTATTATAGATATTGCTTTATGGATTTTTTTAATAATATTGATTTCCTTACAGGTGTATGCACTTTTATCAGATACCACCAAATCAAAATTGTCACAAGTATCATCTTTATAATATTCCATGGCAAAAGTGGCCAGAGGTAATAGATTAATACCATAACCTTCTTCAATAGTATTCAGATTACCATATCTAGCTGATATCCTTATTGTACTAGCAATACAAGCTAACGAACCAGCTGCTGCTCCCATCCATAGAATATCATGATTACCCCACTGAATATCTATAGAATGATGCTTCATCAATTTGTCAAGTATTATATGTGCTCCAGGTCCTCTATCATATATATCACCAATTATATGAAGTCTATCAATAGCCAACCTTTGTATTACTCTACAAATAGCTATCATGAAATTATCTGCTCGGTTGATTTCAATTATTGTATTAATTATTCCATCATAATACTCCTGTTTATTGACTTCTCTTTGTTGTTCATGGAGCAATTCCTCAATGATATACTCAAAATCTTTTGGAAGGGCTTTTCTTACCTTTGACCTAGTATATTTTGAAGATATTTCTCTACATACCAAAACCAGCCTATGAAGTGTTATCTCATACCATTCAAGCAAGTTCTCTTCTTCGTTTTTTACTTTTTCTAGTATCTGTTCTGGATAATATATCAACATTGCCAACCGTCTTTTTTCATGCTCTCTAATGGTATTGTCGAATATATAATCGATTTTTCTTCTTATAACACCTGATGCATTATTAAGTACGTGTATAAAAGCTTCGTATTCTCCATGTATATCAGAAAGATAATGTTCTGTTCCTTTTGGTAAGTTAAGTATAGCTTCAAGATTAATAACTTCCGTACATGCTGAATTAATAGTGGGGTACTGTTTAGACAACTGTTTTATGTACTGTATGTTGTTGTTGATTTCTTGATCCCAATAATTATTCATAATACACCCTTCTTTATAATTTTTAATATATTTTTTTTAGCATATAATCAATTTTAATATTTACTGTCCATTTAATTACA
This sequence comes from Vallitalea maricola, assembly GCF_036985595.1. Lineage (NCBI taxonomy): Bacteria > Bacillati > Bacillota > Clostridia > Lachnospirales > Vallitaleaceae > Vallitalea > Vallitalea maricola. The sequence continues at coordinate 37,042 of NZ_BTPU01000097.1, forward strand.
TACTTGATTATACAATAAAATTATTATTCAATCTATAAATATAGTAAAAGTATTGAAAAAAGAACAAAAAATAGGAATCAATTTATTAAAATAAAAAAATAAAACATATTATATACCTTAGTAAAGTATATAATATGTTTTACCACTTATATATATAAGTTGAATTAAATAATTGCTATAGCACCAGTAATTATTTAATTTGCTTTATCTGCATCTCTAGTCAGTACTATGTTAACTCCTTTTACTATATCTTTAATAGCGATATCCCCTACTTTCATAGGAGCCTCTAAAACAACTTTATTTATTTCTTTCATACAATCAAATAGTGATTCTTTTGGTAATGGCTTGTCAGACTTAACTGATACAAGAGGATTCTTGCCATTACGCATTCTCATAGTAGTTGTCAATATTCTAGTAGGATGAGTACATTCTGCTATAGCATATGCTTCTCCTCTTTTACAAGTGTTCCCTTCAACATTTATAATTTTACCTTCTTCCAATGTAACTGTTAAATTACAACCAATTGGACAGGCAATACATACCAACTTTCTCTCTTCACTCATGCTAATACCTCCATTTCAATAATAAAGAATTACTGTTTTTCCAACATAACTACTAAATCTTCGCCTTCTGCCATGGCATCTAATATTTTATTAGTTAATTTTATACTTTCCATTTCTCCAGGAGCTACCTTAGGTCTTTTTTTAGAATAGATAACCTTACCTTTTGATTTTAATACTATATTAACATTCTTCTTAACATCTACTACTCTAAAATAGAGCTTATTCTCATCTTGAACTAATTCTTTATTAATTAAATGTGGAACTACATATCTAATACCCTCACCAGCAATTGTCTTGATTGTATCTTCTTGTTTTATTTTTTTGTTATCGCTAATATATCTAGCGGCACATCTTCCTGCTAATCTACTTTCAGCAGTAACAAAATCCACTAAGTCATGAACATGAACTACATTACCACAAGCAAATACACCTTCTACAGATGTTTCCATAGATTCTGTAACAACAGGACCTGATGTGACTCTATCCATTTTTATACCTAATTCATGTGAAAGCTCATTTTCAGGAATTAGTCCAACTGATAACAATAGAGTATCACAGGATACGTACTCATATGTTTCTTTTATCGGCTTTCTATTTTGATCAACCTTAGCTATGGTTATACCCTCTAAGCGTTCTTTTCCATGAATATTAATAACTGTATGACTTAATTTGAGAGGAATATCATAATCATCAAGACATTGTACAATATTTCTTGTCAAACCTCCTGAATAAGGAAGCAACTCACATACCATCTTGACTTTGGCACCCTCTAAAGTCATTCTTCTAGCCATAATAAGTCCAATATCTCCTGAACCTAATATTACTACTTCTTTTCCAGGAAGGTATCCTTCCATATTAACGAAACGTTGTGCAGCTCCTGCTGTATATATACCAGCTGGTCTTAGACCAGGTATATTAAGTGCTCCCCTTGTTCTCTCTCTACATCCCATAGCAAGTACAATAGCTTTGGCCTTTATATTAAGAAGTCCGTCTGAAGAATTTACTACTGTAACAACTTTATCTTTACTAATATTTAATACCATGGTTTTTAGTTTGAAATGAATTCCTAACTTTCCTACTTCTTTTGCAAATCTATCTGCATATTCTGGTCCAGTTAGCTCTTCTCCAAATATATGAAGACCAAACCCATTATGAATACATTGTTGTAAAATTCCACCTAACTCATTATCTCTTTCAATAATCAGAATGTCATTAATACCATTCTTATATGCCTCAATTGCAGCAGCCATACCTGCTGGTCCTCCACCAATTACAACTAAATCAACTGTGTTCATATGTTATTCACCTCATTTTAGTATTATTATTCATTATTTACTTATTATATCTATAAATCTATTTTGTCTTACCTACAAGTACTTTAGATTTTCCACCCATTTTCGTTACTTGCTCTTTAGGTATATTAAGTTCTCTTGCAATAATATCTACAACCCTTGGAGTACAGAAACCGCCTTGACATCTACCCATACCTGCTCTTGTTCTTCTTTTTACAGCATCTAAATTCGAAGCTCCAATAGAACGGTGAATACAATCAACTATTTCACCTTCGGTGATAGTCTCACAACGGCATATTATATTTCCATATAGAGGATTTTTCTTAATTAATTCATCTCTTTCACTTTCATCCATTTCACGGAATCTATAAACAGGCTTTCTAGTACTAATGTAATCATCTTTTTCCTTTAACTCGATATCCATAGACTTAAGAATTTCCATAACATATTCACTTATGGCTGGAGCAGCTGACAGTCCTGGGGACTCTATACCAGCCACATTAATAAGCCCATCTATTTTTTCTGATTTTTCAATAACAAAGTCTCCTACAGATGATGAAGCTCTAAGACCTGCAAAAGATGTTATCACATCCCTAGTATTAACTGATGGTATAGACTTAACTGCTCCTTTAATAACTTTATCTAAACCTATACTAGTTGTAGAAATGTCGTCTTTATCTAAGATATTTTCAGCTGTTGGTCCAAGTAGTAAGTTTCCATCAACAGTTGGTGTAACCAATATACCTTTACCCATTACAGTAGGTGGCTGAAAAATAACTTTGTACACTACATTTCCTTGTCTCTTATCAAGTAATAGATATTCCCCTTTTCTAGGATTAATCTTAAAACTGTCATCTCCTGCCATAGCTGAAATATCATCACTGAAAAGACCTGCTGCATTTATTACATACTTGCTTACTATTTTACCTCTAGTAGTATCAAGTTCAAAATTATCATCTACTTTATTAATATCTTTTATGGCACAGTCTAAAATTAATTCAACTCCATTGTCAACAGCATTTTCAGCTACTGCAAGGGTTAATTCATAAGGACATACAATACCAGCAGTAGGAGCATGTAATGCACCAATTACCTTATCTGACATATTAGGTTCCATTTCCCTAACTTCTTCTTTAGTTAATATCTTCAAATCAGGCACATTGTTTTTGATACCATAATCATATAAGGTATTAATCTGTTCCATATCATTTTCATCAAAAGCTATTACAAAAGAACCGATTCTTTTAAAAGGCACATATAATTCTTTTGCAATGTCACCCATCATTTCATTCCCTCTTACATTGAGCTTAGCCTTTAAACTACCAGGTTTTGCGTCATAACCTGCATGAACAATTGCACTATTTGCTTTACTAGTACCCATAGCAACGTCTGATTCCTTATCCAGTAGACATACCTTTAAATTATACTTAGATAATTGTCGTGCTATTAGCGAACCAGTAACTCCTGCACCTATAATACTAATATCATAAATCATATCAAGACCTCCATTATATTATTAATGTAATTAAATAATAAGAAACACACAAAAAAAGCCACGCATAAATAGAGCTAACTCTATTTAAATGTGACTCCTATTCTCCTACATTTAAACTTAACTAATTGTATGGAACTTATTTAATTAATTTAATATCTGATTTCATTATACTACAAATGCTGATAAAATGGAAGAGCAAAATAAAAAATCCTACTACAAATCCCACAAATCAGTCTTTCCTACAGATACACCTAATGCTCCTACTTTTAGAACAGATATTATATCCTCTTTTGTATCTATTAACCCTCCCGCAATAATAGGAACAGATAGTTTATTACTTAATTTTTGGATTGTAGCAGGTATAGTACCTGGCATAACTTCAATCATATGAGGTCTAACAGCTTTTACTGTTTTAACTGTTGTTTTAAAGGATAAACTGTCTATCAAAAAAAATCTTTGAATGGTGAATAATCCTTTATCTCTTGCATACTTTATGTGATTGCTTCTAGTACTGATTATACCGTCGGGCTTTATTATCTGTGATATGTAATCTATAGCTTTGTTGTCTTTACCCATTCCTTCAATCATATCCATATGAACAAATACCGTTTTATTACTTAATTTTATTTTATGTACCAGCTCCTTAAGATTAAAGATATCTGAATATAATAAAAAAATAGTAGAAACCGAAGATTCTAGAGCTTTTTCAATATCATCTCTGTCTCTTATAGCTGCTATAATAGGATTTTCTTCAATTGAACTAATAATATTATTCATCTTAACCACCAATCGTATGCGTATTAAATATAATTATAATTTTTCTCAATATAACACATTAATATTATTATGTAAAGTTTTCAGCGATGATAGCTAAAATATATAATTTATATATTTTAATTAGCTAAAAAATAAAAGTGAATAATTATTATAATTTTTTAAATTATATTGTAAATGATAATGCTTTTTGTTATTATAATAGTATCTTAAATGAAGGAGGAATAGTTTGAAATATATTATCAACCACAAAATCTTTATTTTATTTCTTACAGTAATTTGGTGCATTCTATGTGGCAGTTTTTCAATACTTACAGTAGCTCAAGGGTTTCTTTTTTCATCTTTTGCTGTTTTTATAAGTTGTCATATACCAGGAGGTGCACAATTTCTCCACAGTATAAATATATCTTTTTTTATGTTCATTAGATTTATCTTTATACTATTCATTGATATTTATTCATCAACATTTAGTATATTCAAGTTAATATTTACTTCAAATATTAGTCCTAGACTAGTACCTATTAAGACAACGTTAAACAACGAATGGTCAATATTTTTTTTAGCTAATGCAATAACTCTAACTCCGGGGACTGTTACGGTTAACAGAAAAGGTAATAAGCTATTGATATTAACTACATATCCTGAAAAATCTGATAAAATTATAAATAAGGAACTTGTGAAAGCACTAAGAAAAGGAGTGAAACATTGATTTATTATTTATTTTCGTTTTTGTTAGTATTATCTATATTAAGTATAGTAATAATAATTAAAGGTCCAACTATTTGGGATAGACTTTTGGGACTTAATCTGTTTTCAGCAAAAATAATACTATTGATACTTCTCTTTTCAATTTTATTTAATCTACCGTATTTACTTGATATCGCTATAGTATATACATTACTAGGTTTTATCGGCATAATATTCATTTCAAGATTTGTAAAAGGAAAGGGGAAAATTTAATGCTTATTACTATTGGATATATTATTATATCTATTGGTCTTATATTCATGCTAATAGGATTTATAGGACTTTTTAAATACAAGAATTTTTATTCCAGGGTATTAGTATCTTCTGTTATTGATACCGCTTCATTCATAACTATTACTATAGGTATTATTTTCATAAAAGGCTTTAGCTTCTTCAGCCTCAAAACAGTACTTATACTTTTGCTTATGCTTTTTTTGAACCCTTTAGCGACACATACTATTGCTAGAGGAGCATATACTAGCGGCCTGCGGATAGGAGATGATGACTAATGCTAGAAGTTACATTGATACTATTAGTGGTATTAGCTGTTCTCTCTGTTCAAACTAATACACTTAGAAGAGCAATTGTATATTTATGTGTTTTTTCATTACTCTGTTCTTTTTGCTATCTATTATACCAAGCACCAGATGTTGCTATTGCCGAAGCTGTTATAGGTTGTACACTATCAACTATCATATATCTGGTTGCATTAAATAAATATAAAGTTTTCAGAGTATATTATATTATTGAAAAACCCAAAGATACTATTTCCATCATACAAAAAAATGCTTTGTGTAAAACATTAGGTAACTACTCCTATGAAAAAGAACTTGAACTTGATATTGTCATATCAGATAAAAGCATTGAAGAAATAGTTAATGATTACCCCTACGATGTAATTGTACAGCATAATGTAACCAGCACAACTATTTATGGTGATAAATCAAATTATCATTTTGATGATTTAATTAGCTATATTGATATAAACAGCAGCATTAATGTTAATCATGATTACATTGTTGAAGATGAAGGAGATTCGTTATTATGAGAAGAAAATCAATAGCTATATATTTGATATTACTTTTTTTCCTGTGTATATCTTTTGATATCATACCCATAGATAACGCCACTGATGTACTCCACTATTACATTAAAAATAGCTATAGAGAGACTGGCAGTATTAATGTCGTTACATCAATATACTTGAATTATAGAGTATTCGATACAATATTTGAAACTTTACTATTATTGATAAGTATTATAGGTATAATCTACTTCTCTAGACATGAAGGAGATTATTAAGGAGGTAGGTTATGAGAAGCAGATCTGAACTTCTTATGAAATCGTTGGGAGTATTGTACCCCATCATATTTTTATTTGGTATATATATTACAATAAATGGTCATAGCACTCCTGGTGGTGGTTTTCAAGGTGGTGCAATTATCAGCTCAACATTTATAATTCAATATATTATAAATCCTGAATTAGAAGTGTCATTATCAAGATTACAAAAAATCGAGAAAATCCTTTTTCTCTGTATCATATTAATCGTAACCATATTTGTAATTCATTTAAATGGAAGCTCTATTCTACTAGTCAACGAAATATATCTTATAGTCATGAACATCTTGATTGCGACTAAAGTTTATTGTGGTCTAAGTATAATTTTCTTTAGATTTGTACTTTTTGAAAGTAGATAATATGGAAAAAGGAGGTTTGTGATATGAATAATATAATAAATGGTGAAACTATAGGTATAGCATTATTTTTTATAGGTATGTACGGTCTTTTGGCTCGACGTAATATAATAAAGACAATTATTTCTATGGGAATTATTCAATCTGGCATAATTCTATTTTTTCTAACAATAAATTATACAAATAATTCTATCCCACCTATTGGTGAAAATATAGAAAAAGTTACTTCTGACCCATTACCTCAAGCTTTGATGATTACAGCAGTTGTAATAGGTATTTCTATAACAGCAGTTAGTCTCACTATGTTCATCACACTATATCACCGTTATGGTACAACCAACTGGTACAAAGCTACTAAAAAAAGAGGAGAGAATATATGATACAACTATATTTTTTTATTTTACTACCAATTATAATTGCATCAATATCCTATCTATTCAAAACTAAATACAATAAGCTTTTGATACTAATATCTCAACTAATTCTTTTTGTATGTAGTGTTATTAATTTTACCTATATAAAAAGTAATAGTCCAATAACCAGTATTATAGGCAACTATAAAGCTGGTGTAGGTATTGCACTAAAGGCTGATATTATATCTTCTGTTTTTGTTATGCTTACAATATTCCTCTTCACATGTATGATAATATATAATTTTAGAAAGCACTATATGAATAATTTGTTTTTATTTTTATTTTTGATACTTCAAGGTTTGATAAATGGTATTTTCCTATCAATGGATCTATTTAATCTATATGTTCTTATAGAAGTATCAACTATTGTTGTTAGTATCCTTATTATGTTCAAAAAAGATAGTAGGTCAATATATGACGGCATGCTGTATCTACTTATAAATATCGTAGCTATGACTTTTTTTCTCATAGGTACTGGATACATATACAAAATTTTTGGTTCTCTGGATATTACAATCATCCAGGATAGAATGGTTAAAGTTACCGATATAAAATCATTGATACTACCTTATAGCTTAATCATAACTGCTATAAGCCTAAAATCAGCAGTTATGCCATTATTCAGCTGGCTGCCTAGAGCTCATGGAACCCACTCATCCCCTTCAATTGTTTCAGCTATATTATCAGGGTTATATGTTAAATGTGGAGTTTATCTATTTTTTAGAATTCAGGATATGTTTTCTCCTGCATTTGATACAAGTACCATATTCCTTATTATGGGATTTTTGACTGCTGTAGTCGGATTTATTTTTGCATTATCTCAAATAGACATAAAACTAATTCTTTCTTATCATACTATAAGTCAAATTGGTCTCATTATTTTTGGTTTGAGTCTTAATAACACATATAGTTACTGGGGCAGTATTTATCATATCATTAACCATGCGATTTTTAAATCGGTATTATTTTTAACAGCAGGTATTATTATTGAAGAATATGAAACTAGGGATATACGTCAGATTAGAGGCGTCTTCAAGCGGATGCCTTTTGTTAGTATTTTTACTTTTATGGCTATACTAGGTATAACTGGAGCTCCTTTTTTCAACGGTAGTATCTCTAAATATCTAATCCAAAAAGGTAGTTACAGCGGTTTACTGGATTATGGATTAATACTTATTAATCTTGGTACTATTTTATCTTTTGTAAAGTATCTTAGCATGTTCAAGGGTTCTTATGATGGTAAAAAATATTCACCATCTTTCAATCAAAAAATAGCAATATCCCTACTAGGAACTTTATGTTTCTTAGGAGGTATACTGGGTATTAGGTTAATAAAATTCCTTTTTAATGTAAATCTACATATAACAGTAGATGGATATTTCATAAAAAGCTTACTATATATAGTTAGTATTATAATTGGTTTATTGTTCTACCGTTTCTTGTATAAAAAAATAAAGTTATTCAGTAATATTAGAGAAATCAACTTAACTTTTAATCAAATTTGCTTAACTATAACCATTTATTTCTCAATAATTTTAACTACTATGTTAATACTTCAAAAATGTAATTATATATGATTAAAAGGCGGATAAACATATCCACCTTTTAATCATAACCATATAAAATATATAAATAAAAATATAAGGAGAATTCCTGCAGCATAAATCATAATAATAGGCAATATAGCTTCAAAAACACCTATCATAGCAGCCCATCTTTCTCTTCTATTAAGTGAAACTCTTACTTTACTTGATACTTTGCTCCTTTTCCTATACCATGGCATACCAGGAACATTCATATCAGCAATAGTAATATCATTGTCATTAAACTGCTCTTTCATATGTATCACCTACCTAATCATAAAGATGACAGGCAACATAATGGTTATTACCAATATCTTTATACTCAGGAGCTTCTTCTCTACAGATTTTTTCTACACAAGAACATCTTGTACAGAATTTACATCCTTTTGGAGGATTTGCTGGAGAAGGTATTTCACCTTGTAGTATAATCCTTTTTTTCTTAAGAGTAGGATCAGGTACAGGTACAGCACTGAATAACGCTTTAGTATAAGGATGTAATGGATTCTTAAATATTTCATCCCTATCTGATTTCTCTACCAAGTTACCTAGATACATAACTCCTACTTCATCAGCGATATGTTCAACTACTGATAAATCGTGAGAAATAAATACATATGCCAATCCTCTCTCTTCTTGAATATCCTTCAACAAATTGATAATCTGAGCCTGGATAGAGACGTCTAATGCTGATACAGGCTCATCAGCTATAATCACTTTTGGATTAAGTGCCAATGCTCTGGCAATACAGATTCTCTGACGTTGTCCACCAGAAAATTCATGTGGATATCTATCAATGTGATAACTCTGCAAACCACATTCTTCAATTATTTTTATTATGTAGTCTTTATACTCTTCTTTCAAAACGACATTATGTTCTTTTACACCTTCACCAACAATTTCACCTATTGGTAATCTAGGGCTAAGAGAACTATATGGATCTTGGAATATTATCTGCAATTCTGGTCTTAACTTTCGCATTTGTTTCTGCTTCAACTTAAAAATGTTTTCTCCATTGTATATGACTTCTCCGTCTGTAGGTTCAGTTAATCTTAATAAAGTTCTACCAACGGTAGTTTTACCACAACCTGATTCTCCTACTAAGCCAAAAGTTTTACCCTCTTTTAATTCAAATGATACTCCATCAACAGCTTTTACATGGCCTACCACTTTTTGCAATAATCCAGCTTTAATAGGAAAATATTTTACCAGATTATTGACTTCCAGTATTGTATCTGTCATTTTTTCCTCCCCCTCTCATATAGCCAACATGCCACTTTATGTGTATCACTTACATTATTATAGGAAGGATACTCACCTTCACATTTATTGATGCATGAATTACATCTATCCTTGAAGAAGCAATGATTTGGCATAGCTATTGGGTTAGGTACAGATCCTGGTATAGTATACAAACGGTCCACATATTTATTTACTACTGGCTTACTTTTTAACAATCCAATTGTATAAGGATGTTTTGGATTCAGGTATATATCTTCAGCAGTACCTTGTTCTACAATACGACCAGCATACATAACTATTACATAATCAGCCATTTCAGCAACAACACCTAGATCATGAGTAATCAATAGAATACTGGCATCAATTTTATCTTTTAGATCTCTTAATAAGTCAAGTATTTGAGCTTGAATAGTTACATCCAAAGCAGTCGTTGGTTCATCAGCAATTATCATCTTTGGATCACATGCCAACGCCATTGCAATCATGACTCTTTGACGCATTCCTCCAGACAATTCATGGGGATATGAATCGTATATTCCCTCTGCTCTAGGTATTCCAACTAACTTTAACATATTAATTGATTTCTCTTTTACTTCTTTCTTATCCATATCACTGTTATGCAGTTCTATGACTTCATTGATCTGATTACCAATTCTGAATACAGGATTCAAACTAGTCATTGGCTCTTGAAAAATCATAGCTATATCATTGCCACGAATACTTTGCATTTTCTTAATAGGAGTTTTAGTTAAATCAATAGCATGATCTCCTATATTGAATCTTATTTCACCTTCTACAATTTGACCAACAGATCCTTGAATTAGGCGCATAAGTGATAGACTACTTACTGATTTTCCACAACCTGACTCACCTACAATAGCAACTGTCTTGCCTCTTGGAATGTTATAGCTTATTCCATTAACAGCTTTAACTGTTCCCATATCAGTATAGAAAAAAGTCTTTAGATTATCAATTTCAATCAGGTTATTCTTATCTCTCATGCTGGTACTGTACTGACTAAGGGGTATATTCTTTTTCTTTTTATTTTTATTATATTTTTTTATAACACTTTTATTGGTTTTTGATACTTGTTTGAAATATTTTTTACTCTCAGTTTTACTATCCACTTTGTCACCACCTACCTTCTCATTTTAGGATCAAATGCATCTCTCAATCCATCACCAACAAAGTTAAATCCCATAACTGTAGTTAATATACAGATTCCAGGTGGAATCCAAATATATAAATATCCTTTCAAAATGATAGGGTCTGTTACTGCACTAACCATATTACCCCAAGACGCAAAAGGAAATGGAACACCAAATCCCAAGAAACTTAATCCCGATTCTGTAAGTATTATTCCACCAACTCCTAGTGTAGCTATAACGATTAGTTGAGGCATTACATTAGGAATAAGATGTTTAAAAATTCTTTTTCTTGGCTTTAATCCAATAGCTTCAGTAGCAATCATGAACTCTTGTTCCCTGAGACTTAGAATCTGTCCACGAACCAACCTAGCTACTCCTGCCCATCCCAAAATTCCTAATACTAACATTAGATAATATATTTTTTTTGACCCATCCACATCTAAAGTAATTAATGCTGAACTTAAAATAAGTACGATAGGTAGAAAAGGTATACAGAAGAATATATCAACTATACGCATTATGATATTATCTGTAACTCCTCCAAAATATCCTGCAATACCTCCTAAAATAATACCAAAGAACAACTCAATTGCTACAACTACAAATCCTATAACTAATGAAATTCTTCCTCCATACATCAACCTGGTAAAAGTATCACGACCATCTCTATCAGTACCTAGCCAATGTTTACTTGAAGGTGGTGCTTTAATCAATACTTTTATATTTTCATCCTCATAATTTACAATGTCCTCTGTTAATTCAGCACCGTCCTTTTGAAAAAATATTTGATATTCACCATATGGCGAAAAAAAAGGACCTATAAAACTTATTAAAAACATAGAAACAAGTATAACCATACCTATAATGGCTAATTTATTTCTTACAAAACGTTTCATTACCAGCTGCCCTGGTGTAATTATTTTGTCAACAACGATTTCTCTATCATTATTAGTAATTTGTTCATTTTCAATATCTATTTTTGATTTTTCTAACATGATTTTCTCCCCTCTCCAATTATTTTAATCTTACCCTAGGATCTGCAACACCATATAAAATATCTGCTAGCAGGGTTCCCAGAAGTGTTAAAATAGCAGAGAATGTAAGAAATCCCATCATGTAATTTATATCTCCTGATTTTAGAGCTTTAAAAGCTGTAAAACCTAATCCATCAATAGCAAAAATCTGTTCTGTAATAATAGCACCTGAGAATAATGATGGTAATAAACCACCTAGCATAGTTACAATAGGTATTAAAGTATTTCTGAAAGCATGTTTATATATAACTTTCCTTTCACTTAATCCTTTTGCCCTAGCTGTTCTTATATAATCAGCATTTAATACTTCAAGCATGTTTGTTCTTGCATATCTCATAAGACTTCCTATGCTTAAGAATGCTAATACCACAATAGGTAGTATAAAATGCCATGCCTTGTCCTTAATCAGTGCCCAACCGGTATAATCCATTCTAGCCGTTATCATACCTTGTAATGGTACCCATCCCAATCCAAAAGCAAAAATTCTTTGAAGTATAGCTGCAAAGAAGAAACTTGGTAATGAAATACCAATGAATGCAAATATTGTTACACCATAATCCAATTTTGAATATTGTTTTGTTGCGGATATTATACCAAGGGGTATGGCTATTATCATTTGTAATATGTAAGCAATGAATGCAATTGTAAAGGATGTCCACATTTTACTTTTTATTACTTCGCTGACTGGTTGTTTATATAAGAAAGACTCTCCGAAATCTCCCTTAATAGCTTTACCTAACCAACCTATGTACCCTTTAACTATATTTGTTTCTGTCCCATATAATTTCCTAAGGGATATTTTCATTTCTTCTGTAACATTTGGATTTCCTGCAGTTATAGTTTGAACATAATCACCTGGCATTACTCTTATTAAAGTATAGATTAGTATAGAAACTCCTAGTAAAATAAATATACAAACGAATAATCTTCGTATAATATATTGTCTCAAAATTATTCCACCATCCTTTCAACTTATATTATAATTAAGATATGATTTGCAGCCCGAAGGCTGCAAATGTATAATTTATTATTTTAATTCTAAAGTCTCTATTTCTCTGAAATATGCATAGAATGGTGTCATATCTTTAGGTAATGTTTCAATGTCAATTACTTCTGGATTGAATATAAACATATTCTTACGTTGATAAACTGGCATTTCTACTGCTTCATCCATGATGATATCAAGAGCTTTTGAATAGTACTCTTTTCTTTTCTCAATATCATTTGTTGATCTTGCATCAAGAATTATTTGATCTAATTCTTCATCTTTTATGCAATAATGGTTACTAGGTCCACCACTATGATAAGTTTGATACATATCAGGATCAATAGTTGCATCCCATGCAGCTACCCACATATCCCATTCTTTAGCATCCAGTCTTTCAAATAGTATAGAACCATCAACATCAGATATATCTAATACAGCACCTAATTTTTCCATTTCCTCTTTCATTTGAGTCAAGATAGGAGCTGATGGATGGTCCATGATACCATCTCCACTTATACCAATTTCAACCCTTAATTGTTTACCATCTTTTTCTAATACTTTACTACCGCTTTTATCTACTTGTTTATAACCAGCTGCTTCAAAACATTCAAGAGCTTTATCAGCGCTGAATTCATAATAAGGTTCTGCATTTTCTGGATAAGCCCATGAAACCCTGGACATAGGTCTTTCTATTATACTAGCTAACTCGCCATAATAAGTATTAATTGCTGGTTCTCTATTCATAAGATGCATTAAGCCTTTTCTTACATTTTTATCTGTAATCCTTTCAGCATTAATACCGATATATCCATAACCTAGATTTTCTATTAATTCATAATGAATTCCTGCATCTTTAACATTTTGTACCATTTCAGGACTTGCTGTTGGATCAGAAATATCAACTTCTCCTAGAGTTACAGTTTCAAGCTTATTAGAACTTGATACAACTTGGTATTTTATGTTTTTGATTTTTGGTTCACCTTTAAAATAATTTTTATTAGCTCTAAAGGTTACAACATTATTTTCAAACTTTTCAAATGTGTATGCACCAGCACCCATTGGCTTATCATTTTTCTCTTTTACTTTTGTTAAATCACCTTTTTTATATCCTTCGCCATAATAATGTTCTGGAGTAACTTCAATGGCACCAAGATTCCAGATGGCTTTTGGATCTACTCCTTCAATAGTGACTTCAACAGTTAACTCATCAACTTTTTTAATACCTTCAATATCAGGAACCTTAATATTTCCACTAGCTAAATTCTCTTCAATGTATCCTTTTTCAAGCTCTTTGAATTTCATTTCTATAGCTTCTTCTTCATAATCACCATAACAACAACCTGTTTCTACTTCAATAAATTTAGCTATAGATGCTTTTTTCAAGTCATCTCCTTCTAAACCATCAGGATTATCAAAACCTGTATATCCATCAATAACTTCTGCTCCATAAGATTCATATGCAGATATCATACGTGCTTCAACTTCTTCTTTAGTTACATCTTTTGAGCTAGCTTTAAATCCTTCTATAACTTCTGCATAATTAGGATCATCATAACGATATTCATTTATTCCTAGAATTGGAGTTGTATATATAGTTGAAGCTCCATCATATTTAGGATCACATAATATTTTATATGTAAATATAATATCATCAGCTGTTATTGGTTCTCCATCGCTAAACTTTAAGTTATCTTGAAGTTTAAATCTATATACTGTCATTATATTACCATCATCATCTTTGATTTCTTTTGGTGTTTCATATATAGCTAAATTAGAATCAGGCTCACCAAGACGATTATTGGATATTAATCTTTCCTGTGTACGTTCTGTTATCGTACTGTCATATGCAGTTGTAGAAAAGTATGGGCTAAAAACAGCATTAAAATCTGATGAACCCAAAACTAATGTATCATATTTAGTTTTCTTTTCTTTTGGTTCTTTCTCTTTATCATTATCTTCAGTAACTGTTGCATCTCCCCCATCGTTTTCTTTTATTGTTGTTTTTTCTTCCCCCTTACAAGCAGTTAAGCTTAGCGTCAAACATAAAATAAGAAAACAAATTGAAACTATCTTTGTAATATTCTTCATATTACTCCTCCTTTTTATATATTCCAGCTAAGATTTTATGTTTTAGTTATTATCATCTTTTACGATTAGACCGGTTCTTAAGATAATAATATAGGCTCTTAGCCAACCTATTATATATATATCTGTTATAAATTTATGTAATTATAATGCATATTAAAAAGTATTTATGATAATACATGAATATAAGTATTATCATATATTAATTATATTGTTTTTTTTTGCAATTGTAAAGCTAATTAGTGAATATTTTGTATTTAAAACATTATTGTTTTTATTTTTGTTTTTATGTTGTATTACGTAGTATTATTTAGATAATTAATGTGGTTTGTTCCAATTTGTTTGATTATGTATGTATTTTTAGTCGTATAATGGGAGTATTTGGTAATCATGAAAATGATCTAATAGATGATATATATTGTTTGTACTATAATAATATTATATTAAAAATATAATATACTATGAAACTAAATTATTTATAGTTTTCTTAGATGTACTCTTATTATTATAAGAAATATTTTTACACTAAAAAAACTTATAACTATATGTTATAAGTTTTTTTAGTAGCGGAGAACGGAGTCGAACCGTTGACACTACGGGTATGAACCGTATGCTCTAGCCATCTGAGCTACTCCGCCATATTATTAAATTGTAAAATATAATGGGCGCAACAGGGCTCGAACCTGTGACCCCCTGCTTGTAAGGCAGGTGCTCTCCCAGCTGAGCTATGCGCCCTGGGAATATTAAAAAAAAATTAGTTTTGCAACTAACGACCCAGAAGGGACTCGAACCCTCGACCTCCGGCGTGACAGGCCGGCGTTCTAACCAACTGAACCACTAGGCCAGATAAAATTGATTCTATATATTGAATAACTTATCTGTATATAACAGGGGCAGCAGGACTTGAACCCACGACATTCGGTTTTGGAGACCGACGTTCTACCAACTGAACTATGCCCCTAAATAATAAACGCTCAAAACAACACATTGAACAACATCTTAAATCATCTTATCAACCTTTGCAAAG
>NZ_BTPU01000098.1:0-9380 GCF_036985595.1 Vallitalea maricola
AGTATGGTAAAAATTATATTTGTTCAACATCCTCTAAGCCTTATTGTTACTCATTATTTTAAGTTTTCATCTGTACTTTTCAAAGTGAACACTTGAGTACCATATATTTTTTTAAAATGAATATGGTAATTTTACATATTGTCCATTTTTTTATTAATTCTTTCTATTGATTTATGTAATTATATTCTATAGAATTATATCTATTGCAAAAAACAAATTTATTTAATATGTAAAGGAGCAAAATAATGATTATTATTAGAGAACAAAAAAACAATAATGAGCTTTATTTTAAAACTGAAATATTGGAGGGTAACAAATTAATTAGCATCAATACTATATACTATAAATCATTAATCAAAAAATTAAACGGGACTACCTACTTGATGCTCTATGACACAAAAATGAAACCAATATCAGAGGTCTTTACCTTTATTAATTATTATAAGGTAAATCAGTCACTTAATTCAAAAATCAAAGCTCAACAAGCGCTCAAACTACTTTATAGTTTTCAATCTATCATAAATAAAGAGTTAAAGAATTTTAATACTACCGATATAAATAGTTTAAAACTTTTCCTTAAAGGTTTATCTCCTAAAGGACAAGTAATGACTTTTAAACTATCTAGTTGTCGAAGCAACCAAACCATAAACGGATATCTATCGATTTATAGGCAATATATGGAATACATGGGAGTTGACAACAAAGCATTGTCAAAGAAAAGCAACAAGATGTCGTTACTTACTATACCTGATTCAGAAATAAATTTTTCAGTAGAAAGATATAAGTCTAATGAAAAAATACCAAGAAAACCAATTGAAGTACCACGATATATTAGTGTTGATGAATTTAGAAGTATCCTTAACGAAACTAGAAAAAATTATGGTAAGGTAGAAGAAATTATTCTTAGATTAATGTATCAATGTGGTCTACGAATTGGAGAATGCCTTGGATTGACCGCAGATGACCTTGTGGTAGAGAAAATTGGAGACATTTATGTTACGATGGCTTATATCAGGAACAGAATTTCTGACAAGAATGACCAACAAGCCAAAACTTGTATGGTGGTTATCGATAAGAAACAATATCAATCTACAGATTATAAAACAGAAGGATATGGATACCAAAAAGTTATTGTGCCTCAAGATTTATTTGACTTAATTAATAACTATATTGAAGAAGAACATTCAAATGCAAGAGAACAAAAGAAAGATAATTACTATAGCAAAACTATTGCTGATAGAGTACGATCAGAAAAACCATATGAAGATATTAATTACTATGTTTTTTTAAACACTTTAGGCAAGCCCTTACTCTCACATCTATGGAATCAGCGAGTTAGGGCTATTTTTAAAGCTGTTGGAATTCCCATTGATAAAAATGTTAGAGAGCACAACCTTAATCACCGTTTTCGGCATGGATTTGCAATGTTTAATATTAAATACCTTGGATGCAAGGAAATTGAACTTATGCAAAGAATGAGGCATAGCAATTTAGCTTCTGTTGCCTTTTACTTCAAACCTACTGTAAGCGATCAAATTAAGATTAAAACCGACTTTGCAAACAGCCTATATAAAGTAATCCCTAATCTTAAATCAAAGGAGTAATGCTTATGAGTTATTTTGACAAGAAAAACTTCAAAGATAAAGAAATATATAATATTTCTAAACAACATATGAATTATATTATTAGTCATGCTTTTTATAGAAAAACATACAAATCTATTAATGCTTCTCGTATCAATGTAAGTAGAATTATAACTGCATTGTTTGGCGATGTTTTATTAAATAATATTGATAAAAATTTCATATTAGCTCTATACAAGAATACTAATTTCACGACAGGAAATACACTTATTCTAAATCGTTTTTTATTGTTTTTAATAGATGGAAACTTTATTAATAATATTTCTGAATTCAAGTATATTATGGCATACCGAGAGAGACTTGAAAGATATGGCAACCCTATGGATGTAATACGAATCTTGACCTCTAATTACATGGAAGATTTTTTACAAAATGGACTATTAGATACTAAAAAATCACGATACCTATGTCTTATTAATATCGATAAAAACGATTTTATTGATGATAGATTATATAGTTTATTGTCTAGCCATATAGATATGCTAAAACTTAATTCTAATTCAACAATAGATTCAAAAGAGAACATTTGCTTTTATGCAAAAAATATCCTTACCCAAGTATTTTCAAATATATATTTAGAGGATATTACGCAAGAATTTATCTATAATAAATTAAGTTCTCTTGATGCTTCATTAAAGAGTTCCTATTTCCTTGAAATTACTAAAGGATTACTCTATCTAATAGATAACGGTGTTATTACTGATGATAATGTAAATTATTTTAAGGAATTAGGTCAACACTTTCTTAATGGTACTAATAGAAAAAAATTAGAAAGTGTATTTGCTACTGATATTATTCAAAAATATAAGATTGTACCTATTGGAAATAGCAATTATAAAAATCAACTCGTTTACTTTGATATTATGAATGAAACAATCCGAAATATATTTGTTGATTTCACTTCTCAATATAACCATCGAGACACTCCCTTTATAACTGTATGCAAAGAATTTGATAAATCATTGAATGGATATTTAGTTAAAAATATATTAGATTTAAACTTTGATACGTATAAAACACAAATCCGTTATTTCAGCAAGTATAAGAGCATTGTTTATTCTTCCCCAATCACAGCTTTTTATTTATATATTCATCAAAACTACAATCAAGAACTTTTTAAGCAAAACAATATTGATTCAAGATTATTACAAAGACCATTAATTACATCCGATTTGCTAAAAGGATTTGAAATAATCTTATACAACCCACTTGAAGCGGTTCCTGAATGTAACAAATGGTTATTTTGCTATAAAGGCATGGAAGATACCAACACGACTATTACAACTACTTCTTCACTTAAATTAAATTTCACAAAAATTAAATGCTCCAAATATAGAAATTGGGTAAAACATTATGTTTGGAATAATACCTCAAGCATTTATACTAAAACTCACTCACTATCTAAATTAATTTGCTTTTTCAATTATATTTACGATTTAAAATTAGGCAATGAACTTTCTATATATGCCAAGAAAACCTCAAATTTAGTCATTTCTATCAATGAAATTATATCCTACAAAAACTACATTCTGAATAAATATAATAACAATCGAACACGAATTAGTTATATTTATTGTGCTAGAAATATTTTAAATCATGTTGTAGATTATGAGTTGGATAGAGTGGAAAAAGGATTGTTGTATCATTTATCATTTACACTAGATAATCGATACGATAATACAGATGCAATTTCAGATGAACACTTAAAGAAATTGGCATCATTAATGAAAGCCAAAGCAAAGGAGCACGTAGAATATGCCTTATATTATTCTATTTTCTATATTGCTTTAGAAACAGAATTTAGAAGTTCTCAAATCCTTGTTTTGACAATAGATTGTGTGCATGAAACGTCAAAACCTAATGAGTATGTTATCAAGTCAAAGACAAAAGTTAGTGCAAATACAGTAGTAAAACAAGCTATAACTGTATATGTCAAAAAACATATAGATGAAATTATTAAAATTACCAATGATTATAGAATCAATTGTGCTAATGACGAATTAAAGCAATATATTTTCTTATTGCCTTCAAATAAAAAAGGCACATATAAAATATTAAAAGCAGAGAATTTTAACTCATATTTCAAAAACTGTTGTAAAAAATTAGGCATAAAGGAATATACTTTAAGCAATCTTCGAGATACACATATGACAAAGGCTGAAGAATTTATTATTAGAAATTCATTATCCGAAATGGAACAAAATATTTTGTCTGGTCATAAGTCATCCAATATAGATACAAAACACTATATAGATACACAAATAAAAGAGTTATTAGAGGCGGTACATGGTATTTTTATTGGTAATATCACTTTAGATGGCAAGATTGTCAAAGAAGTCTCTAAGGATATTGCTACTAAAGAAAATAGTGTATCTAACGAGTGCGGATACTGTGTTTCTTCATCTTGTAACAACTTTAGTTATCTTGATTGTATGATGTGTAATGATTTCATCACTACAATTGACCGCATCCCCTATTTTAAAGATCAAATCAAGATAATTGATAAAAAAATTGAAAACGCTTCTATTAAACATGATAAAGAAGACTATGTAAACATTAAGCTGTTGCTTGTCAATTATTTAAAAGAATTATTAAAAATTAAAGGAGAAGATTTTATTGAGTAATACTATTTCTATTACAGAATTGAATATGGACTACGTTATTCATGATAATTATAGCATCAATTCTCTCGAAACGGAATCCTATATTGAGATACTTAAAAAAATTAATAAATTACCTTTTAGTAAGGCTAATACATATTATTCCGATGATGTATGGGATTTTTCTAAACTCACAACTATTAACGTTAGTAAACGTAAAATGAAGATTTTTTTTAATTCTGCAAACGGGGTTTTTAAAGATGATATAAAAAATTATGTGCTTATTAAAATGATTGAAAACAAAATCAAAGTACAAAGCATCCGTAAGAACTCTGAAGTATTATGTAAATTCTTTAACTTTACTTACAAGAATCATTGCTACAATGTTAAAGATATTACTGCTACTCTTATTAGTAACTTCCTTGAACATGAAAAACCATCACCAAGGAGACTTAGAGCACTCAAAACATCAATCAAAGATTTTTATACATGCTATGGTGCAAACTTTGAAGATTTGTTCACTAATGAAATAGAGAAAGTTCTAAATTTAGGTGACTATAGGGCATTTAAGGCAATTATAGAAAAATCAAAAACGCCTGATATTCCTAAGGATTACTTTGATAAATTTGTTAGCACACTTATAAAATTGATTGATACTGAAAAGGAATCTGTAGATTATAAAGCAGTTGCTGCTATTTATCTTATATTAAGCCAAACTGGATTAAGAATAGGTGAAATTCTTGGATTAGAAGTAAGCTCTTTGCATACAATTAATATTTTTAATGGTGAAGAAAGCAACTATCTAACCTATAAAACTTGGAAGCGAGAAAATGGAAACAATACATTCTCTATCGAAAGAATCTATATCAACAAATTAGCTAAAAAAGGATATAGTATTTTATTAACTCTTCATAAGAAAAAGCGTGAAGAATTAAAACAAAGTTACTTGTATATGGGCTTTTCACATATGAAGAACGAGTCTCAATTCCCCGTAGATTGTGATGCTTTTAATAGAATACAAAAAAAATTTTATTGTTATATTGATAAATACTTTCCTACCATAAATCTTACGGAAGATGCTTATCCTGAACTCCAACGTACGAAAGTAGCTAAGATTAAATCAGTTACATGTATCAACCCAGATGCTGAAACTCTTACATATCCTCAAAACCATCAATTCAGAGTACATGTATGTACAGAGTTATATAACAAAGGAGTTCCATTGAAATATATTCAAAAATTCATGGGACATCTATCTTCAGAAATGCAAGGATATTATGTTAGACCAACAAAAGCTAAGCCACAAGAAAATATGAAATTCACTTTAAAAACCTTAGAAAAAATTGTATCTGGCGATACTAAATTGCTTGGTGCTAGCTCTGGATTATCGTATAAAATCAAACAGTTTATCAAAGAGAATCACTACAATGTTGAAACTGACTTAGAGACCATTTGCGAAAATTTAGCAAAAAAAATTCCTGTTAGACAAAAGACAGGTGGCGTTTGTATCAAATCTTCAATGTTAAGAGAATGTTCTATAGATGCGAAGACTAACGAATTATATTGTGCATATGGAGTTTGTCCTAATATATTCCACTTCTATTACATGGTGGATGTATCATATAGACAAACAAAAGAGCTTACCAAATCCATTAAAATTAATAAAAATAGAGGTCATATCAGACAAGCACAAAAAGAATTGAATATGCTTAACACGATTCTTGACAAGAAACTTGTTCCTGAACTTGATGAACTCAAAAATATGATTATCAAAAAGGGAATTCAATCAATCTTACAAGAATATCCCAATTTGCAAGAAATAATTGAAAATATAGATACCACTTATCAGGAGGTAGAACAATGGAAATCAATGAAATTATAAAACAAAAATTAGTTGAGATGGGTGAAGATTACGAATCCTTAAAACCCTTTATGAAAGGCTATTTAAAAAAGGCTGAAACAATCATTACAAATAAAACAATCATTCAAACTGAATCACTTAATCTGATTAAGAATAATTCTTTTTCAATATCATCAATTTCTAAAGAATTAGGTTGCTCTCGTACTACATTATACAACCACAATCAACTTTTAAAGCGTTATATTGAGTTTTCAAAGATTATATTTAGCCGAAGCAACCCATTTATAGCCTATGAAAGTTTAAAGGCCTCTAAGGCTAAACTACAAGAACAAATCAATCTCATGGAATACCGTGATATAACTATAGAAATTCTTAAACAAGAAAAATCCGAATTAGCAAAAATGTTAAAAGAAAAGAACAAAGAAAGCGAAAGACTCCAAGCAAGAGTAAATGAATTATCATCAGAACTATATCATATACAATTATCTAATTCAATCAGATGCAGTGAAAAAAATTTCAGCCACAAAAAATAAGATTTTCCTCATGTTTATTCAAATACTATTATTTTACTAAGAATAAAATAAAAATTAGTTTCTCCTATTTTGTAAAATATACTATTTAAAACTGTTCAAAAATAAATCATCTAATGCTGATATAAGTGGTATAAAGTTTGAAATTTGAACATTTAGTGTAATAGGTAATAATATTAATAAAATACAACTATATTTCTTTATCTGTAACGAAAGGTAGTGGTCTGAGATCAATAGTAAGGTACATATAGATTTTATATTGAACATACCGTCATAATTTAAAACAATATTACAAAATAAAAAACCAACTTAAATATTATATTCACTTAAACTAAAAGATAAGCCAAAGAATTAACAAATTCCTTGACTTATCTTTTATATCTCTTTCTTCATCTCTAATCGACTTTTTAAATATTCTTGTAAATTTGCATCTCTACAAAAAACATAGCACCCTCTCATTCCTCGAGACATTAAAATTTTATAAATATTTTTTATGAGTTTTGTTAATTCCTCTGGATTATTCTTTAATCCCTTTTTCCCTGATGTATCATAATAATCGTTATAACTAGAATACAATTGCATAGTTTCTGGATTAAATCTAAGGTCATTACCAATTATAACTCCAACATAATCAAACTCTAATCCCTGAGAAGTATGTACACACCCTATCTGATTTTCCTTTTCATTATCAATAGCCCAAGTATACTGATTAGCCCTACTATTCCATGGTCTTTTAAAATTAAACTCTGGTATTTCAACATCCTCTACATCAGCGTTAGGATTCCCCTTTTTTTCAGATGTCCATGGCCATGCAAACCCCGCTAACATTCTAGCTTTAAATCCTTCTTCATTCTTTTTTCTTACTTGTTCTTCCAGCATATTAGGATTATCCATAATCATAAAATCAAACATATCTCCATCCCAACCATCAAAATTGGCAGTTTCCTCTATTTGTAAGTTATGAGTAACCCAATTCAAGAAACCCTCTGCTCCAGCACATCTAAATTGTGCCTTTAATTCTACTTCAACAACTTTGGAATGATATTTCTCTGCGGCAATTTTGATTGCTTCAACTGTTCCTTCATCATCCGGTCTTATTCGCTGATTATCATCAACAAAAAATACATTTATCTTTGATGCTTTTACTACATCTTCCACCTGACTTTCGCCTCTGTACATATAGGCTCCTTTTTTCTTCAATCTGTGGGCTTCATCCACAACCAAAATATCAAATTCATTATTTAATGCATTATAGAAAGAACCAGATCCAGAAAACAACACTCCAAGTCTTTTTTTGCTATGTTTTTTATTACCCGCCAACATATGTACCATCGTAGTCCTAAATGAAGCGTTAGGAGCAACAAACTTTATATTTTTTTTCTGCTTTAAAAGTTCTATAAATGCATTCATTGCTACAACAGATTTTCCTGTTCCTGGTCCACCATTAACAATGATAGTTGTCTTATCCGTTACAGTTGTTGCACAGTTTAGTATATTTGAATATGCTACCTTTTGTTCATCAAGCAATGTATATACTTCATTTCCATCAAACATACTTGATACATATTCAACAAATTTTTTTGATGGTCTTATTTTCCCGTTCTCAATCTGATAAAGTATATCGAGTCCATTGCCTTTACCTACATATTTTTTTATAAAATCTTTTAAATCTCCAGTATCTTTAGAAAAGAAAATTGGTGTGTCCTGTATTATTTCTTGATATTGCGTTTCAGTTAAAGGTTCTGGTTGTTTTCTGGAATAGTTATGTAAATATGCACATGAATGTGGTCTTAAATTTTTTTTATAAATGGCTTCATTCATATCAGTTAGGTGCTTTTTGTAGGAATAAGCCTGATACGAAGGATGGGTTACCTCTCTAAGTCTCCCTCCCGTAAATGCAGTAACCAAATCTTCCTTATCAGTTGCTCCAGCTTTATCCCATTGTTTCAGCTCAACTATAACAAAATTAGCATTGTCATCTTCATCATATCCAGAAATAATAAAGTCTATTCTTTTACTAGTTGCAGGTATATTGTATTCAATTAATACACCACAATCATCAGGAACTCTTGACTTTCTTATTGCCGTTTCCATAAACTTCAAAGAAGCATTCCATGATCTTTTCTCTGACACTGAAACCCTTCTTCCAAATTTTTCTGTATATTGTTTTTCTATATCATCTACAATAAAATTTTCATCTACTGCATTTCTAAATCCAACTGCATCATTTTTATAAATTATCATGTTAGTTACTCCAATTCTGTATATTTTTTCTTATTCCCATAGCATTTCTCTATTTTATATTTCTCTTCATTTTTCTCTAACTTACTTCTTATAATGTCATCTATATCTATGTTCATTGAATCAGCCAAAAGAATACAATAAATCAGTACATCTGCCAATTCTTCTTGTATTTCATTTGCCTTTTCAGCAACTTCTGTATCTATTCCAGACCATTGAAAATTCTCTAACAATTCAGCTGCTTCTAAACTTATAGATATAGCTAAGTCTTTGGGATTGTGAAACTGTCTCCAATTTCTATCATCCCTAAATTTCAACACCCTTTCAATTATATTCATCTCCAATATTTCTTCCTCCTATCTAAACAAATATAATAAAAGCTATTTAATACTTTATGAATAAAATCTATCTCATATAAATCTCATTAATAATACATTAAACTGTTTAACTTTTATTACTATATTACAATACATAAAGTGAACAAACTAAGAATTTACTATATATA
>NZ_BTPU01000099.1:0-40212 GCF_036985595.1 Vallitalea maricola
GGTCCAAACTTAATTCTATCATTTTTAATCTTCTTATCTTTTACTTTTGCTACCCAAGCTCTGAATCTATCTTCCCAATCATTAATCATAGATTCTTCTATTTCCTCATAGCCATACATCTCAGCTTTAATCTCTTCAACAAATTCTTCTAATTCTAATTTAATCATAACTAACCTCCGTAATATTTCTTTTTTATAAGTTACATATAACTTTTAAAGCTCTTTTTTTAACTTCTATATGAAGTGGATACTCTGGACCCGTTTCTCCATCAATATCTGACTCTTTAAACATTTTCAATCCCTCTACACACTCTATATCTATTTTGTTATCTTGGAAAAATACTATGTTCCTATCTTGAAGATGCTCTCCAATTAATATTTTACCAAATAAAACTGCAACTTCATTGATTGTACATGCTTTGATTCCAATAAAATCCATTTTACCATCATCAATCTGTGCATCTACCCCTAACTTATTGAAGCCTCCAGCGCTTTTCCCATTCAATACCAAGAACAGATAAAAATAATCATCAAGTACTTCATCTTTCCTAGTGATTTTGTAGCGAATCTTTCGAAATCTAGGTAGCTGCTGAACACCCTTTATATAATATCCAAGCTTTCCTAATGTATTCTTTAATTCTAAATCCATGTTTTGAGAAATATTTGTAAATAATCCTCCACAACAGACATTGATAAAGTATTTATCGTTTACCTTACCTACATCTACATTTTTAACATTCATCTTAGCAAGAGTTTCAATACATTCACCATATCTGAAAGGCATCTTAAGATGAGATGCAAAATCGTTGGCAGTTCCTGCTGGAATTACCCCTAAAGGTACATCAATATGGTTTTTCATTATACAGTTTACCACTTGGTTGATTGAACCATCTCCTCCGGCTACAATTATTGCACTACAATTATTTAGATCCTGGCTTGTTAAGTAATCTGCCATATCATCTTTGCTTCTAGTTCTATGTATTCTAGTTTCATAGCCTACATCTTGGAATATGGATATAAATAAATCTAGGTAAGCTGGAAAATCTAGGTTTCCAGACATTGGATTATATAATAATTGAACATATTTCATAGGATACCTCAAATCTCCTCTATATTACTTATTGAATAATGCAAATCAGACTTTCATTAGATACAAATTTCTATAAAAAATCTTGTTACTTCTAAATTATAACCATCATAACATAATCTTATTTATCCTTTAATTTTTCATAGTAAAACTGCACTAATACCTTACTAATCATTATACACTACTGCCTATCTAACGCAACCTTTTTTTAGAGTAATTATAATATATTTAATTAATTTAATACATTTATTAGGGATGTATTAAACTTATTTTTATGATATAATGATACTTGTGAAAATTATCCAATTTCATAAGGAGGAATTTAAGATGGATAAAGAAATAAAAAATTCACCAGAAGTAGAAAAAAAATATACTAGATTCAGTCATTCAGACTATATAATTAGTCTAATTATAATTGGTTTGTTTTGTATAGTTATTAACTTTATTTTAAATTTGATTAAACATAATCCTGTCATAGGTTCAGCTCCTATTTCCTTTTATATTTTTTGGTTATTACTAACTCCAGTCACTATTTCCAGATTTCATGATTTTAATAAAAGTGGATTTTTTGCACTGTTAATGTTTATACCATTTGTTAACGTTATAGTCATGATATATCTATGTTTTAAAAAAGGTGATGCTGGTAAAAATAAATATGGTGAACTTACAAGTAATACTAAGACCAAAGGCTCTAAAGAAGAAAGCACTTCTAATAATCTATCAACAAATAATTTAACCGAAGAAGATAACGATGGTTTTTCTTCTAAATACGATGTTAGAAGGCATAAGAAAGCAGAACCCAAATCACAACCAATCAATATTAACAATAATAATTCAAACACTGATAATAACAATTTCCATTACATAGAAGATGATTATAACATGGAAAATGAGAACCAAGATACAATCAAAAAACATACTCAACCACCAGCATTTAATAAAACAAGTGATAACCAAAATAAAATCAAAGTAGATATCAATACAGCACAGGAAAATGATTTATCCAAATTATATGGAATAGGTCCCATATTAGCGAAAAAAATTATTAAACATAGAACTGAAGTCGGTTATTTCTATAATATTGATGAATTTGCTACAGAGCTTAATATAAATAAACATATAGTTGATATATTAAAAGATCAGATAACTTTTTCTAAGCCTACAACAATAAGTAATAATAATGATAAAGATTATAATGGTAGAATTATAGACTTTTAAAAAACTAAACATAAAAAATAAAATTTAAGAGGTGTTTCCATGGATAATAAAAAACAACTAAAAATACGTATATTACCCGACGGAACAATCATGACAGAAACTAAAGGAATAAAATCCAAAAAATGTCTGGACTACATAGATTTAATTGAAGAAATAACAAATGCTAAAGTTTATGATTCTGAATTTACCAATGAATATTATGAAAAAGAAATCATAAATGTATACCAAGAAAATACACAATCATTATATAATAAATAATTACAGGAGGTTAAACATGTCTAAGATTGATTTTATTAAAGATTTATCTAATTTCTTAAAAGCAAGATTTCCTTATATATATATCAATACATATGAAGAAGAAAGAGTCATAAAAGAAATAGAGAATGTGTGTAATCGTGAGGAACTCATAAAAACTCCAAGAAGAGTCTATGAATGGAGTATTACTTCTGGATTCTACAATAATAACAGAGTTGTGGACGGATCTGTTAATACTCCCATAAAAGCTCTTGAATATATTGAGGGGGTTTCTGAACCAGCAGTATTCATATTAAAAGATTTCCATGTAAATTTTGGTGTTCAATCAAAACCAATCAATTATGAAGTAGTAAGAAAACTACGTGATATGATTATCCCACTAAAACATAATCCAAAGCCTAAGAATATAATATTTGTTTCACCAGTTACTGTATTGCCTGATGAACTACAAAAAGACATTACGTTCTTAGATTTTGATTTACCTACAAAAGAAGATATAACTGATCTATTAGATGATATGATAGCAATTAACAGCAGTTCAGGAAGAATCAGAATCAATATCAATCAACAAGAAAAGGAACAGCTTGTAAAAGCTGCTCTAGGTTTAACTTTTCAAGAAGCAGAAAATGCATTTGCACGTGCCCTTGTGAAAGATGGAGTTATGGATATCAATGATGTACAAGTTATTCTAAAAGAAAAAAGTCAGGTTATCAAAAAAACTGGAATACTAGAATATATAAATACTAATCTAAATATGAATGATGTTGGTGGATTAGAAAATATTAAAAGATGGTTACGAAAAAGAAATAAATCATGGCTTGATTCAGCTAAAAAATATTCACTTTCTCCTCCAAAAGGTGTACTTATCACAGGTATTCCTGGATGTGGTAAAAGTTTAATCGCCAAAGCTGTCAGCAGCATGTGGCAATTACCTCTTCTCAGATTGGATATGGGTAAGATCTATAATGGTTTATTAGGTAGTAGTGAAGAAAACATTAGGAGAGCAATTAAGACAGCAGAAGCTGTTGCTCCATCTATTCTCTGGGTAGATGAAATAGAAAAAGGTCTAAGTAATTCAGGTTCTGGAGATAGCGGTACTTCTTCTAGAATATTTGGTACATTCCTTACTTGGATGCAAGAAAAAACAAAACCAGTTTTTGTAGTATCTACAGCTAATAACATTGACAAACTACCTCCTGAATTATTGAGGAAAGGTAGATTTGATGAGATATTCTTTACTGACCTTCCCACTTTATCAGAAAGGAAAGCTATATTTAAGGTACATATGAAAAAAAGGCTAAAAAATCCTCAGATACTAGGTGGATTCCAGATTACGGATGATGTGATTACTGATTTGGCCCAAAAAACGGAAGGATTTGTTGGGGCTGAAATAGAAAATATTGTTATAACTGCCCTATATGAAGCTTTTTTTGAAGACAGATGTATTGATTTAAATGATTTCTATAAATCAATTTTAAATACTGTCCCTCTATCAGTTACACAAGCAGAACAGATTAAAGCAATTAGAGATTGGGCTAATGTTAGAGCTGTAGCCGCAACTCCAAAAGAAGATAGATCCGATTATA
Source organism: Vallitalea maricola (assembly GCF_036985595.1). Taxonomy (NCBI): domain Bacteria; kingdom Bacillati; phylum Bacillota; class Clostridia; order Lachnospirales; family Vallitaleaceae; genus Vallitalea; species Vallitalea maricola. The sequence goes on from NZ_BTPU01000099.1 coordinate 4,146, forward strand.
AAGTAATAGATAAAGTAATACCAGAAAAGAAACCCACTGATGATGATATTAGTTCTAATAGAGGTGGAAGAACAATTGATTTCTAAGGAGGCATAATCATGTCATGTTCAATTTTTTTATTACCTTTGGAATTGTTAGTTATCCCTATAACTCTTCCTATTGAAATCGCTAAAGAGATTGCTTCTGAAAAAAGACAGGCTAAATCATTAGAGAGAATAAAAGAAACTAAGTCAAAACTTGAAAAGCAAAAGAATACAACAGCAAAAGAAGCACCAACCATTTTTACAGATTATGGTATTTTATTTGAAACTCTAGATGAATATGGTGCTCATCCATCTTCTATAGGAAATGGTAATATAAAATGTTCAATCGATAATTGTGATATAGCATTTATTTTTACGGATAATCAATATTATGTTCGTTTGAATGAAGATAATTATCATTTAGTTGAAAAATACCTTAGTAATATATATGATTCATATAGAAAAAATGTTCAGGAAAATACTTATAACAAGATAAAGGAGAATCTCAAGAGTAAACAGATGAAAATTGAAAAAGAAGAAATATTAGAAGATGATTCTATTGTACTAACAGTTAATATTTAAATCCCCTATACTATTTTCACTCTATACCTCTTTTGTATATTATTTTAAGATTACTTTGACTATAACTATATTAAATATTAGAGTTTGGAGGCATTGAATTGAATGATATAGGTTGGTATTTGCATAATACCTTTAAACAGATGGGACCATTTCATACTGAAGAAATTATAGCTTTAATAGATAATAGACAGATTGATGTTAATGGTACTTATGTATGGAAAGATGGATATGAGGATTGGATATTATTAAAAGATGATAAAACTTTTGTTGACCCCATTAAAAATAATTACAATCAATTACTTGATATAAATTCTGCTTCATATGATGAATTAAGTAATGTTCTAAAATTAGACACTGAGTCAATAACAAATTTGATTACTGAGAGAACCCGTAATAGATTTACTGACGTTTATGAGCTTACTGAGAGAATTGGTTTAAAACCTCATCAGTTGAATAACATTAGAAAACTGGATAATATAACTTTTGGAGATTAATATATGGAAATAGTTATTAATAGATACGTAAAGAAAACAAGTGTAGAAGGGCCTGGTAACAGAGCATGTATTTGGGTACAAGGATGTCCCATAAAATGTGATGGTTGTATTAATGAGCATATGTGGAATATTGATAAAGGAATATCTATGGATATTATTGATTTATCAAATATTATTTTATCTGTTGAAGGTATAGAAGGAATAACTATTTTAGGTGGAGAACCCTTTTATCAGCCACAAGCTGTATATTTATTATGTAAAATAGCTAAAGAACATAATTTATCTATCGTCGTATTTACTGGATATACCATAGATAAATTACAGCAAAGTGATGATAAATGGGTTCACAAACTATTATCTATTACTGATCTATTGATTGATGGACCTTATATAAATAAATATCAGGATTTTAACCGTCCTTGGATTGGTTCTTCTAATCAACGTTATCATTATCTTTCCCACCGTTATAAATATCTTGAGAAATCTATTCAGAATATCAAAAACGGTTTTGATATTAGAATATCTCCTCAAGGTGAAATTCTAATAAATGGCATGGGTGATATAAACAAGCTGAAAAAAAACATATTCAAAAATATCTTATAATGTCACATCAGCCTTTTTATCACTATATAATAAAACATTTGCAACAGCTTGAAAAAGTTTTTTTCTTTCAATGTCTAATCTAAATCTAGCATTATAATCTGCAGATATAGTTGTTGTAGAATAATTATAATCAATTTTAAGTATATCATATAATGGTAAAATAAATTGATTATCATATGAAATAAATATAATTCGTTTATTAGTTACATATAGTTTTCCATTATATCTTTGTGTATATGTATTAGTTCTTTTCTCTACTCTATAATCCTCAAATAAACTGTTGGATTCATTGATTACATAATGAGATTCTGTTTCACTTTTTAGTAATTTTGCATTTTCATTAAAATGGCATACTTCATCTGAATCTAAAATTATATTATCAGCTTCAAATGTTGGTAATTCTAATGTATCATAAATATAATCTATTAGTTCTTTTAATTGCTTATTTTCTTTACTGGACCTTTTTATTTTAGATATTATATATGGTAAACTTAACAAAACAACTATTCCCAGCAAAATCGGCAATTGTTGATAACTACCTGTACATATTAATACTACACAACCAATTAACAATAAAGTTATGATTGCAAAAGCTATAAACTTTGCTATGCCCTTAATTATTTTCATTTCTTATCAGCCTCTCTTAAATTGATTTTATATGACTTATTATATCATAATAAAATGTAATTTTGTATCTCTATATATATTGAACTTAAATATCTAAACTTCCTCTTACATTAATCTTAATAAATTACCCTTTATTTATAAAGCAATTGTTTAAACCTATTCAACTTATATATATATCTTTTGATTCAATATTTTAGAATAGTATATTACGAGCATACAATTAGTGTTAAATTCAACATTTTTAATAAATATATTTAATATCATTTAAAGTTGTATAGTATATTATTAAAGTTATATTTATTATACAAAAAACATTATATATTGACATTATTTTATTAATATTTTACAATAAAACATATAATTATATATTTAGATATTATTACTTAATAGACCTAATTTTTAATACACTTAAGTCATAATATCAAAACCAATAATGAGGAGGAGGAATTATCAATGAAAAAAGTAGTAAATTTAATGGTAGTAGTAGTAATGATGTTAACAGCAATGATGGTATCAACAGTAACAGCAGAGACTTTTGTAACGGTGAAAGTACAAGGAGAAACTGTAGATTTTCCAGATGCTCAACCATTCATTGATGCTAACAATAGAACTCTTGTTCCAATAAGATTCATCAGTGAAGCATTAGGTGGTCAAGTTAGCTGGGATGGTGATCTTCAACAAACAACTATAACATACGATAACAAAGTTATTAAATTAGTTATTAATAAGAAAGAAATAACCGTTGATGATGAAGCACAGGTCATGGACACACAAGCTATATTAAAAGATTCTAGAACTTATGTTCCTGTAAGATTTGTTAGTGAGGCAATGGGTGCCATTGTAGAATGGAATAGCACTAATTATATAGTTACTATAACTCTAAAGCGTGATACCGTAGATTTGGAAGAAATGACTAATGAGGAAATCATACAACAATTACAGGAGTATCCATATTTAGAAAACGATTATGGTATGGATTTTATGGAAGATGATGAGTGGTTGATTAACCGCTATGGAGAAGATAAAATTAAGGAGTTTGTTGGGATAGGCAAAAATTATATGGAAACATTCTATAATGTGGATTATAGAACTTATAATAAAGTAGATTATATTGAAAAACTAAAATGGTTCTTTCCAGAAAGTTCTATTTGGATAGCTGATGATGATATAGAAAGAGATACTGAAGAACATATAATTTACTGGACTGATATGATAACAGATAAACAGATATCCATACATACAGAATTTATAACTGATGAAACCTGTATATATACCAATGGTCGTATATTAATTAGAGGAAGAATGAATTATATAATTGAGAGTTGTAATGACATGGAGTGGTTAAAAAAATATACTCGATATGGAAATGTTGAACTTGGCAAAAAATATACTTGTGTAGTTGATGTTGAAATAGCTAATTTTGCAGGACACTCTCAGGAAAAATGGAAAACGGCCGAAAGACTTATTTCTGATGAGCATTTTATAACACCAATCAAGGAAGTAAAATAAATTAAAAATCAATAATTAATTAATATGTCTAATAATGGTAAATTAATTTAAGTCATAATATTAAAACCAATAATGAGGAGGAGAATTATCAATGAAAAAAGTAGTAAATTTAATGGTAGTAGTAGTAATGATGTTAACAGCAATGATGGTATCAACAGTAACAGCCGAAACTTATGTAACGGTTACAGTAGAGGGTGAAACTGTAGATTTTCCAGATGCTCAACCATTCATAGATGCCAATAACAGAACTCTTGTTCCAATAAGATTTATCAGTGAAGCATTAGGTGGTCAAGTTAGCTGGGATGGTGACCTTCAACAAGCAACTATAACATACGATAATAAAGTCATTAAATTAGTTATTAATAAGAAAGAAATATCTGTTGATGATGAAGTACAGGTCATGGACACACAAGCTATATTAAAAAATTCCAGAACTTATGTCCCTGTAAGATTTGTTAGTGAAGCAATGGGTGCTAATGTAGAGTGGGATAGCACTAATTATATTGTTATTATAACTCTTAATCGTGATACCGTAGACTTGAAAGGTATGACTAATGAGGAAATTATACAACAATTACAGGAGTATCCATATTTAGAAAACAATTATGGTATAGATTTTATGGAAGATGATGAGTGGTTGCTTAACCGCTATGGACAAGATAAAATTAAGGAGTTTGTGGGGATTGGAAAAAGTTATATGGAAACATTCTATAATGTGGACTATAAAACATATAATAAAGCAGATTATATTGAAAAACTAAAATGGTTCTTTTTAGAGAGTTCTTCTTGGATAGCTGATGATCGTATCCAAAGAGATAGTGAAGAACATATAAATTACTGGGCTGATATGGTAACAGATAAACAAATATCCATGCATACAGAATTTATAACTGATGAAACTTGTATATATACCAATGGTCCTATATTGATTAGAGGAAGAATGAATTATATAATTGAGAGTTGCAATGATATGGAGTGGTTAAGAAAATATACTCGCTATGGAAATGTTGAACTTGGCAAGGAATACACTTGTGTAGTTGATGTTGAAATATCTAATTCAGCAAAGAACGCTCATGAGAAATGGGAGACAGCTGAAAGACTTCTTTCTGATGAACATTTTATTACACCAATCAAGGAAGTGAAGTAGATTGAAAAAGATAATTGGTATATTATTAATATTCGTATTCACATTAAATACATTATCTGTAACTAGTTATGCAGAAGATGGAGAAAAAATAGATTTTGATGAGGCTGGAAATTTAATATTTACAACTATAGGCGTAAAAGCAACCACAGGTACCAGATATTCAACCATCGGCTGGCAGATATTTGACCAGGATAGAGACTTAAAAGAAAACCCTAGAAAAAAATCTGTTGTTTTGAAATTAGATTTAGATGATGGTTCAAAAAAGATAAGCAAAAATATTGGAGGAAGCCCGGCAAAAATAATGACAACATTCCATATCCCCTATGATATGATTACTAAGAGATTAAAAGAAGAAGAAGGAAATAACCCAGGCTGGGCAGATAAACTATTAACAGAGGGCGGGTACGTATATCTAGACCCCGTATATACAATTAAACTTGTCAAAGGAAATGATGAGAATTATCTAGGACATCTTAATGATCGAGGGGAAAAAGCAAATGCAAAAGATGAGGTCTATTATTCGTGTGAGGGGGAGGAGACACTTATCAATGGTAAATTAAAACCTGCAAAGTGGCACGGTGGTATAAAATATGCAAGAGGTTGGCTTCACCCAGATGATTTTAAGGATGATTATAATAAAAAACTTGAATTCCCCTCATTTATATCAAACGTAATTATCCATCATATGACCAAAGATATACACGGAAATGATGTAATGATGCCTAATGAAAAGGAGAAAAAAGATTCTTTGGACCATGGCATGTCTCAAACATATACAAAGAAAATATTTCCAGGATATAAATACCATTCATGTACTATACAGAAGGATAATGGCATAATTGAAACAAAAACAGATGAATTCATAACAATAACAGGTAAAAATAAGTATCAAGCAAAAATATTTAATCAAATTGAAGAAGGTTCCTTTAAAGAGGCAAATGTAATCTTCTACTACGTACCAGTCCAAGTAACAGGAACTCACCAATTAAAAGCTGAGCCAGATAGTCAGCAGGTTGAAGGCGAAAAAATTGGGCAAATGGCGAATATAACTATTGACCTCACCCAAGGTGCAAAAAGTTTAGAAGACTGGAAAGTTTTTGTTGGAAACAGCCCTGTACAACTCACTGTAAACTTAAAAAGAGATAAAAGCGGAGCCATTATTCAGCCTCAAGCAAATTATACCTATAATATTACAGCAACACAATTACTTAACTACCTTAATGGTGAAAAACTATATTATACTGACGATCTTACCCAATATCCAATAGCAGGTGGAGAAACCATAGAATTTGAATATGATGCAGATATAAGTGTGAAAGTACGTGATAAAACAATTCCACTTAGTGGATCAGCAGATGTAGCATCATTCTATAGGAAACCTGAAACAGATGGCTATGTGTCTACACCAAGTTATTGGTCAGAAATCAAACAAGGTGATGTCTATCATGAACAATTTGAAGCGATGGCAGGAACACCTACAACCCGAAACCTCTACTTTGCATCAGGAGGTTCAGAATTTATAGTTGATATTGAAGTTGAGTATGTACCTAATGGAACAGCAACAAGAAGGTATTCGTCAAAATATAATAAAGTATGGTGTGAAAATAGAGATAAGCATATAGGTCCTCTACATACCAGTGGTATGTCATCTAAGTCAGGAGGATGGTCCAAATCTAATCCTGGAGCACCTACACCAAGAACTATAACAGGATACGATGGAACAGTTCATGCAGAAAGTACCAGTATTAAAAGCAAAAAAGTTGTAACGAGAAAGGCTACTGAAACACAACCAGAAGAATCCCATACCGAATATCAGCAAGTATGGTCTGGACTTTCAAGACATACAGGCTGTGGTCCATGTTGTAACCATAGAGTTGGCGGCTACAGTGATACGTGGAGCCAGAATGTAACATTTGATTATATGAAAATCAAGAAAGTAAATGTATGGGAAATTAAACAGTCAAAAGTAGATGGTATGAGAGAAATTATCGGTACAGATAAAGTAACAGCTACAATTAAGAAAGGTAATCCAAACATATTCTGGAACATAGCAGGTAGTGATACAAGTAGAAATCATCGCTTAAGATACTCTCTTGAGACAGGTCAACATGATTTTGTGACATGGAATGAAGGAGATTCAGATAATAAATGTGGTAATAGTAAAGACTCTGGACCAGTTAATGAGCAAAAACAGTTTAATTATAGAAGAAATCTACCAAACAATGCCATTGCTATTTCAGACTTCTTAATACTACAAACATCATCAGGAGATCAGTCGGTCCTATACTTTCAGTCAGACCCTTCACCTACGATGAAAACAACAGAATTACTAGAGGTACCTAAGACAAGTAAAGAAGAAATGTGGGATAATAATCCCCTATCAGCTGCTAAGTGGAGTGAAGACCATATCAATATTGGTTCATATAATGGAAAATATTATCGACCAAATGAAAAATATAAAGGAAGCGGTAATCGCACAAGAGTATCAACTATATTTGATAGTAAACCATTTGGTAAAAACAGACCCTCAAGACCATCCACTGAATTACGCTTAATCAATACCTCACTTGATGTAATGGATGAAATACCTAATGGAGAATATATAACAGGACAGTCAAGCATATTTTATGAATTAAGATTATCACGTGGTAGTGGAAGCACAGCATATAGTAAATCAAGAAATAGTGAATATGGTATGAATGGACAAGAATTCAAAACAACCTATTCTGATAATCATACCAAAGTTAACGATATCGTTATACATAATCCAGTATCAGCGGAAAATGCCATAGTAATACCACTCCCAGAAACAAAAGATCAAAGAACACCCTCAACCAAAAATATTGGGGGTAATTGTCAGGATGATCTAGAAGAAGTAGAATGGGTTTTAGACTGTAAATATACAGGTGGACACGAACATACACCCAGTTGTTATACAACAAAACAGGTAATTAACCCTAATTATGTACAACCCCAAAAGGCTACAACATATACTTATGACTATACTGGAAGCCAGCAGACTTTTACTGCACCTTGTGATGGTATTTATAAACTTGAAACATGGGGCGCAGCAGGAGGTACAAGCTATAGCGATGATAGAGGATATGGTGGTAAAGGCGGTTACTCCTGTGGAGAGAAATATCTAAAAAAAGGAGATATGTTATACCTATATGTAGGAGGAAAAGGTTCTGATGGTTATCCAAGAGACGGTTATGCTTATGGAGGTTATAATGGTGGTGGTAGAGGCTCCCAATATGGTCGTTCAGATGAATGTGGTTCTGGAGGAGGCGGAGCTACAGATATAAGAACTAGTACCTCCCTATCTTCAAGAATTATTGTTGCAGGTGGCGGTGGCGGTGCTGGAGAAGATAGAGAAGAAGGCGGACATGGTGGTGGCTTATCGGGAACATCTGGAGGTTCTAGTAATTCACCAGGAACACAAACATCTGGTTATCAACTAGGTAGAGGTGAGAATTGTTCATCGTCAGATAGCGGCGGCGGTGGTGGCGGTGGTTATTATGGCGGTCGCACCGGTACAGAACAAGCAGGAGCTGGTGGTTCAGGGTATATTGGTGGTGTATCCAATGGTACCACATCATCAGGAATTAATAGTGGTCACGGTAAGATAAAAATAACTACTCCTGAAATTATTTCATCAGAACCACAGTATATAACAGTAAAAACATTAAATTGTACAGAACCACACCATGAAGGAGGACATTATCCTGAATGCTACAAAGAAATAAGTGATACAATATCTGCTAATAAACCAGTAATTATTTATGATGAAGGGTTAGGTCAAAATGAAAACGTTAGCCCTGGAAATTTCATTAACTTGGACTACCCATTCCAAATATACTTCCCAAGTACAGGAGACTTCTATGGTAATGGTCAATTAGGGATTGGTAAGACGACCCAAACAAGAGGTAAAGGTTTTGTTAATGATATGGATACAAGTGAATGGATTGCCAAAAAAAGCGTAACCTTTGGATTTAATGTCATCTATAACGGTAAGATGTATGAAAAATGGGAAGAGATATCACTACCCGTAGGCGGTAGTAAGTACAATTTTTATTGTCCTCTTGCTAATAATGAAGAAATAAGTTCATTAGTAACATTTAAGGTAGTAGCTAATAATGGTGATATAGATAATAATAAATTTCCAACTAATAAAGTAAGATATTACAATAAAGGAGCTTTGCACAGTGCACTTAGAAAATATAATATTGATGTTGTAGGAAGAATCGGCAATCTTGTCATAGAAGATACACAAGACTTTAGATATTCTAACCTATTTAAAAAACCATTGTCTAGTTGGTATACAGATGCTGATTGGTATGTTAATCAAATAATTAAAAAAGTAGATATAAGGAAACAGAATAATATAGTAGGAAGTTATATGGATATAAGAGGCGATAAAGCAGATGATAGTAATCATTTCCTTAATACTTATGGGTTGCTTGAACATCTTAATAAACCTAATGAGTACTTATGGAGACAGCATAATAAGCCCAATACAAGTTGGAAACCTATTTACTTCCCTCTTTCACCTAGTGATAATAATATAGAGGTGTTAAAAGATAAACCTCTCACAATAGGATACAAATTATTAGCAGATGTACAAACAATAGGTAATTATTATACGGATCTTCAGATAATGCCTTACTATTACTATTTGGATACGACAAAGAACCCCTCAGACCCAGATTATATTACACCTCTTGATATCTATATTAATGTAAGTGGTGCGTATAAACCCTTTAATATATTTGATGCAGCTAGATCAGGAGCAGATACAAGTATGCTATATCCCTATAAGTATGTTTATAATTGGGATGAAGAAAAAATCAGAAGAAATTATTCACAAGAGGAAGGAAAGTTAACAAAACGTGTAGCTGCGAAATATGGCTATACAGATAGTAGTGGCAATACAAAACCTCTAGTAACTCCATCAGCAATTAGCAATCAATTAGGAAATGGACAGGTCATTTTTCTAAAAGGCAGAAACAGAACATTTATCGGAACTGATCAAACAAAAGGAATGGATAAGAATCCGGGAAGAAAGGTATCATCATTATTTTATGGGCTACAAGCTCAACGTTGGCATTTTACACTTGGACTACCTTCATCTGCAGTAACCATAAAACATGGTGAGATGTTAAAGAATGAAAATATAAGAAAGTTGCAATCTAAAAACGGTTTAATCCTTATGGCAGCAGATATAAAATCAGTGGGTAATGTCTATACATTACAATATGCCCATACAAACAATCCTATAAAAATTGGAAAGCTAGGAACAAGTGATTATCGTGAATACCCAATACCATCATCAGATATACCTTATTCTGTGATTAGTGTATATTCAGCATGGAAATCATCACGAGATGACTTAGACATTTCGGGTACCCATTAAGGATAAACCAGAACAAATTAAGAATCAAATTAATATACTAATGGGTAAGTTTTGTTTAATAATTCATATAAAACTTACCCATTCCATTTTATGGATTCACATCTTAAATATTAAATGTATAATGTTCTATTTCATCAATAACTGTAATACTGTTATTATATAACTTAAAAATAAGGAGTTTTCATGAAAGTATTGTTTTTTGAAAAAGATGACCGTTTTGTATTTGGACTTCCACTTGGATTTCGTGATGCAGGACACAAAATTCTAGTCTCTGGATCAATAAATGAAGAAAAAGTATATAGACTTATTAATAAATTCCGACCAGATTTAATTATTCTAATGGGATGGACTGTAGAGCATACCGACTCTAATCTAAAACTAATAGGAGTAACCTGTGACAAATATAAGATTCCTCTAGTATATTGGGCTACTGAAGACCCAACATTTATTAATGAGTTTTCAATTCCTTTAATAAAAAAGACCAATCCCAAATATATATTTACAATTTCACCATCTTGTATCCCTATATATGAATCTCTTGGAATTGGTGCAGCCCATTTACCTTTTGCATATCAACCAAGTATCCATCAACCTGTTACATGTGAAGAATGGTGTAAAAAAAATATAGCGGTTGTCGCTAATGCTTATCCTAATGTCCTCTCCTGGGATGAAAATCATTATAGACATAAATCTCTTAACATACTAATTAAACCTCTAATACAAAATGATATCCCTGTTGACTTCTGGGGAAAATATTGGGATAAAATGGAACCTTATCTAGGAACACAAATAACCCCTAACAATATACATGGATACCTAAACTATCTACAAGCCAATAATGTTTATAGATGCTCCAACATGATAATAGGTCTCCAAAATTATCATGATGAATCAATAACAATGAGAACCTACGAAATACTTGGTTCCAGAGGTTTCTTAATCACTTCTTATAACAGCAGGTTATGCGAATTATTTACTCCTGATAAAGATTTGATTGTATCTTCTTGTGAGAAGGAAACACTAGATTATGTTGATTTCTATTCAAAGCATTCAGAACTTAGAGAAAAAATAAAAGAAAATGGCAATAAGGCTGTTAGTGAACATACTTATAAGCATAGAGCAGAAAAAATGATTGATATATTAAAAAAAGAGGGAATTCTATAAAATTTCTGTTGACATGTAGGGCTTATGATAATCATAATCATGGACTGCCAGTAGCAGTCCTTTTTCGCTTTTCATAGTCATCTTTTATAATAATCTCTATACCAATCAACAAACTCAGTAATACCATCTTCTATATGGGTCTTGGGTTTAAAACTAATATCCTTTTCTAGGTCACTAATGTCTGCATATGTTTTAGGCACATCTCCTGGCTGCATAGGAAGATAGTTTTTAATTGCAGATTTACCTAATTTATCTTCTAAAACTGATATGAAATACTCCAATTCTACTGGACAGTTATTACCAATGTTATATACCTTATATGGAGCAAAACTTTTACTACAATCACTGTTCTTATCATTCCACTTCTTATCTCTTTTTGGTATATGATTTATTAAATTTACGATACCCTCTACAATATCATCTACATAAGTAAAATCTCTTACCATTTTACCATAGTTGAAAACATTGATTGGCTTATCCTTAAGAATAGCATCAGTAAATAAAAACAGTGCCATATCAGGTCTTCCCCATGGTCCATACACAGTAAAAAATCTAAGTCCCGTTGTAGGTAGATTATATAAATGGCTATAAGTATGTGCCATTAATTCATTGGCTTTTTTAGTAGCAGCATACAGACTTACTGGATGGTCTACATTATGGTTAGTTGAAAAAGGGACTTGCTTATTACCACCATAAACTGAACTTGAAGATGCATATACTAGATGTCTGATATCATGATTTTTACACGCTTCCAATATACTTAAAAATCCAACTATATTAGAATCTATATAAGCTTTTGGATTTTTCAAACTGTATCTTACTCCTGCTTGTGCTGCCAGATTAACTACATACTTAATATTATTATCTGTAAAAATATTATTAATTTCTTTTTCATCTTCTAATGATACTTTATAAAATTTAAAATTATTATATTTCTTGAGAATTTCAAGTCTTGAATATTTTAAATTGATATCATAATAATCATTGATATTATCAACACCGATTACTTCTATGTTTTCCTTTAATAGATATCTGGACAAATGAAATCCTATGAAACCAGCACAACCTGTTACTAATATTTGCTCATTAGGTAATTTCAACTTTTCTTTGTTCAATTATAGCTCCCCTTACTGATAATAGTTTTATAATAATTCATTAGATTTATATCCAAGCTTTTTGAAAAACTCTACATTATGCAATATACTTTCTTCATAAGGATTAAGACCTTTAGCTATTTCATTATATTTAAAAGCTTTTTTTTCATTACCTTGTTGATAATAACATACACATAATTGTACATACGGTTTCCAAGTCCAAGAATCTTTGTCAATTGTAAATTCATTATTTCTAGGTGGTTCCAGATTAGTTGCTAACTCATACCAGAATATAGCCTTATCATAATATTTTTCTTTTAAATATGTAAATCCGATAAAACAGCATTCTTCTGCTCTAGGTAATGTATATTTAAACGTCAAGTAACAATACAACCTGCTTTCATCATACATTTGTTTATAATAATAACTTAAATATATTTTTCTATAGGCTTCAATTATCTTTTCCTTGTCATCCTCATATTCTTTAGTAAAATCTATAAAACTGTTAATCGCTTCATCGTATAATCTATTATTGAATAGCCTCATAGCATAATCGTACATTTCTTCCATTTTTGAAATATTCCCCTCCTTTATAATATTTTTGCCATCATTTTTTATATAGCTTCTTATCTCTTCAGCCTTAGATATTATATCTACAATAAATTCTTCATGTACGATACCTTCACTTAATATATTTATCTCTTTGATGATTTCACTAACTTTTTCTATATGTTTTTGTTTGGATAGAACTAATAAATATAAAAAATATAAATCCGAATATTTCTCTTTTTTATTTAACTCCTTATTTATTAATTTTATAGCTTCATCAAGCTTATTTGTTTTTAGCAAGCAATATACTAACCACTTATTATATACCCTATTATCCTCTATTGATAATCTACTTCTAAGATATTCTATAGCTTTGGTATATTTACCAGTCTGTAGAATCTTATATAAATTTTTTATTTCTTCATCTTCCAAAGATTTAATATTTCCATTTACCTTAGTATAACAATACTCTTTATCACTACTATTGACATTTCTATATGCAGCCAATTCCCATCTGGCTATACTGAATTCATTGATTACTTTATATATTACTGGTATATATACTTTATCTTTTTTTGTGGTCTGTATTAACTTAATGAACTTTAAATATTCCTCTTCTTTTTCAAAATCTTTATCATGAAATCTTATGGTCCAATCTTCTATGCAATTTAAATTCTTAACCTGATACATATTAATACAATTATAATAATTATTAAGGTCATCTATTATTAGCTTCCAATTGAATTTTTTGACTGTCTTAAATCCATTTTTAATCAGTGTCTTTTTTAGAGAATCATTATTGATTAGTTTCATAATTTTTTGGGCCATTTCATATGGTTCTTTCACCTTTGTTACTAATGCATTATGATTATCAATTACATAATCTCTAACTCCTATACTATCAGTAGTTATCACGGGACATCCACAAGCCATTGCTTCTAATACTGGTAATGAAAAGGATTCGTAGTGGGATCCACTAATAAACATCTCTGAATTTTGATATAATCTTGCTATTTCTTTTTGATTTGGTGATATGAATACTTTTGCTATAATGTCTTTATTATAAGTTGAAGGTATTACTGGAGTTATCCAATATACTTTCATTTCAGGCATACTTGTTTTTACAATCCTGCATGCAGATACTACATCCTGTATTCCTTTAAATTTAAGCTTATCAGACCCCATTATCAATATATACTTTTCTCTTTCCTTATTGGTTTCTTCCAAAATATTATTATTGAATGTATCATTATCTATGGCATTATAGATTACATGTGAATCAATGCCAAAATTTTTTTCAATAAGTTTGGCAGCTTCATTTGAAACTGTTATTATGCTGTTAGCCAGTGAAAATTGCAGTTTGATGAACTCCTTATATTTCTCAAGCAATCTTTCAAAATGAAAAAGATGATAATCACCTTGCTCAAAATATATGACTGGTGCTATATTGGTTCTTACACAATCACCTATATGAGTATAATAGGTTGCAACTATCAGATCACAAAATGGTATGCACATTGATAATTTAGTAGTAAATGGTACTTGAATATAATTACATTCAACATTGAACCAATTAGGTTTTGGAAAATATGCTACAATAGTTACTTTATTACCTATTTGCATCAATCTATTTGCATGTTCAAAAATAATCTTAGCAGCTCCGCATATGGTAGTATTACTCATCACATATACAATGTGATAGAATTTATCATCTTGTTTCTTCTCTACTAATATTTTTTTAGTGATATCATAGTTGCTTTCTATACGTTTATCAACATCTTCTTTCAATATCCCTTCTATCATACATATCTCCTAACTTCTAAGATGAAATAATAGATAGTAGAATTTCTAATTATTTATATCCTAGTTCTCTGAAAAACTTTTCATTATATTTTATGCTCTCATTATTACTATTATATCTTGAAGCAATTCTATTATGCTCATATGACTTATCCGTATCTCCTAATTTATAATAGCAGACACATAATTGTAAATGTGGCAACCAAGTATAAGTGTTTTCATTGATAAAACCCCAATCACTTGATGGCTTTTCTAATTTGGTAGCGAGTTCATACCAAAAAACAGCTTTTTCTATTTCATTTTGATTCAAGTATGATAATCCTAATCTACAACAGGCTTCTCCACGTGGCAGATCATATTCAAAGGTCTTGAAGCAATATTTTCTACCTTCATCATATTTTTTTATATCAAAATAATAATCAGCTATTTTCTTGCAAGCCACAATATTATCCTCTTTCCACCCCTTATTATCCTCTAAGTATTTGTTGAAAACCTTTATCCCTTCTTCATACATTTTATTATCAAATAGTTCTTTTCCATAATAATATATCTCTCTAGGATTTAATTTGTATCCCTCTTTTATTTTTTGCTTATATATATTAATATTTCTTGGTCCAGCATTATGAACTCTTTTGTGAGTTATACAGATATCCGTATTAGAAACTTTTCCTTTTACGTCAATGTATTCATGGACGAATCCATGCCATCTGTATTTTCTTTTTCTTTTAACCATTCTATTCCTTCTAAATCTTAGAATCACATTTCCCTTATCATCAAATGCATAGTTATAAAACATTGAGTAGGCATCTATTTTCTTATCAATGCTACACTTTAATTTTTTGAATTTCTTTCTATCTTCTTCCAACAAAACATCATCAGCATCTAACCATAATATATAATCACTTGTCGCTTTTGAAAAACTATAATTTCTTGCTGCAGCAAAATCATTTACCCACTTAAAATCATAAATTTTAGCGTTAAATTTTTTTGCAATTTCCTTTGTTTTATCTGTAGAACCAGTATCAACTATAATAATCTCATCCACTAGATTCCCAACTGATGAAAGGCAATTACCTAATACATCCTCTTCATTCTTAACTATCATGCATAAACTTATTGTGTACACTTCATTCCTCCTAAAAGTATCTTTCATAATTATTATATGCATATTGGATTAATTAGCCACGAATCAATACATATAACTAAAAATAAAAGAGTGCAAGCACCCTTTTATCTATTAAGCTCTCTCAACATCAGCTATTTTACATATAGTGATTGCATAATAATCTTGCATAACACCTGATCCAGGTGGTCTAAGTAATACTATACCAAGACCAACACCTACTATTGTAAGGTTTTGAATATTATCAAATGTACCATCAGCAAGAGTATCAACATTAATAGTAACAGAACCTAACTCAATTAATTCCTCTCTTAATGGAGCTTCACAACATTCACATTCTCCAGGAATAGGAGTTGTTGGTGTTGTTAAACCTTCTATCAATTCTGCTTCTGTAATTTCATTTGTATTAATAGTAAATCTTAATCCTACTAACTGACAAATAGGAATAATAAAATCTCCTATTTCAGTAATATGATTGACCACTTGTGTCAATGGATTCTGATTTGTTCGTTGTTGTTGAGTAGTTGTTGCAAAATCTATTGTTAATATACCTAGATCTATTAGATTATCAATAAATTTATCCCATGGCTCAACACAACATTCACATAAACCTGCTCCCGGTGGTCCCGTATCTCCTGTTGGACCGGTATCTCCCGTCGGACCGGTATCCCCTGTTGGACCGGTATCTCCTGTTGGACCGGTGTCTCCTGTTGGACCGGTATCTCCTGTTGGACCGGTATCTCCTGTTGGACCGGTATCTCCCGTCGGACCGGTATCCCCTGTTGGGCCGGTATCTCCCGTTGGACCGGTATCTCCCGTCGGACCGGTATCCCCTGTTGGGCCAGTATCTCCCGTTGGACCGGTGTCTCCTGTTGGACCGGTATCTCCTGTTGGGCCGGTGTCTCCTGTTGGGCCGGTGTCTCCTGTTGGGCCAGTGTCTCCTGTTGGACCGGTGTCTCCCATTGGGCCGGTATCTCCGGTTGGACCCGTATCTCCTGTTGGACCCGTATCTCCTGTTGGACCCGTATCTCCTGTTGGACCCGTATCTCCTGTTGGGCCAGTGTCTCCTGTTGGACCCGTATCTCCTGTTGGGCCAGTGTCTCCTGTTGGACCCGTATCTCCTGTCGGACCGGTGTCTCCTGTTGGACCGGTGTCTCCTGTTGGACCCGTATCTCCTGTTGGACCGGTATCTCCTGTTGGACCCGTATCTCCTGTTGGGCCAGTGTCTCCTGTCGGACCAGTGTCTCCTGTCGGACCGGTGTCTCCTGTTGGACCGGTGTCTCCTGTTGGACCCGTATCTCCTGTTGGTCCGGTATCTCCCTTTGGACCGGTGTCTCCGGTTGGACCGGTATCTCCTGTTGGTCCCATTGGTCCTGTTGGACCCATTGGTCCCGTTGGTCCTGTTGGACCTGTTGGTCCCGTTGGTCCTGTTGGACCCATTGGTCCCGTTGGTCCTGTTGGTCCCATTGGTCCCGTTGGTCCTGTTGGTCCTGTTGGGCCTGTTGGGCCTCTTTTACCTCTTTTACCTTTTGGACCTCTTTCTCCTTCTGGGCCTCTTGGACCTCTCGGACCTCTTTCTCCTTTTGGACCTCTTTCTCCTTCTGGACCTCTTTCTCCTTCTGGACCTCTTTCTCCTTCTGGACCCTCTGGTCCTCTTGGTCCTCTTGGTCCTTTTGGACCTCGTGGTCCCCTTGGACCAGGTGGTCCTTGTTTCCCTAGTGGACCTTTTATACATAATTTAACTGGGGTACAAACAATACAGCCATCCTTATCTTTTTCTTTCTTACATTGAAATAAAATATCATCATTGCAACAATATGACAAATAATCTATATAAGTTTCTTTGTCAGCATCCTTACAATATTTATATTTATTAGAACATGGATGACCATCGTGTGTTTTACTCAAATCTTTTCACCTCCTTAGTTCAATATATGAAAATATTGTTAAGTTGGTTATAAGGGGTTGTTTATAAATATATTTTTTTTCTTAATTTATCTGCTAGATACACTATATACTTGTTAACAAAATCCTCTTCAATCTTTATAACACCATCAAATTCATTGATAAACCCTAAAATATTCATATGCTTGATATTTTCCTCAACATATATAATATTCTTTATATTGTTAGAATCAAGTTTACACAAATTCATTTTAATAAAATTAACTACATTATAAAAGTTAAAATAATTACTTGGAATCCATAAAAGCATTCTATCATACTCATAATTTTTGATTGCTTCTTCAAGTTTTTCTTTCCACTTAGAATATCCATTCTCCCAATCTGCAGCAAACAATATTTTATTACCTTTTTTATCCAAATCAGTATGTTCATAAATCTGATATTTGATATAATTACTAGGTATATAATCTCTACTTCGAACATAAGGATTTTTCTTAATATACTCTTCTCTGTCTATGTAAACACCATTTATATTTTTATCCTTATTTAATTTCCATTTTCTGTAGAATTTACTTCTATTAATAGAAACAAAATGATTGATATTTTCTTTTACTATCTTAAAAGTTTTACTACCCATATGATACACAAATGAGCTACCTACTACTGCAATCTTATATCCAGCTATTCTTATCCTTAAACACCAATCATCATCATCGAAATGTCCGATTCCGAAGAAAAAATCATTTCCTCCAACTTCTTCTAGAACCTGTCTCTTTATAATCATACATGCTCCTATGACCCTTGTTATATAGGTTACCTTTTCTTTATTTTTACTAATAAATTCTTTGGAAAAAGCATTTATTTCATCTATGGAATTGAATCTTACATCAGTTCGTTGTACACCATACGCATATGATAGATATGGAGCAGCGACACCTATTGTTTCATCAGTTTTTAAGACTTGTACTAACCCATTTAACCAATTATTGGGAAAGATCAAATCATTATTCAGTACACCTATTATTTCTCCTCTACAATGAGACAAACCAATATTTATTCCCACTGGATATCCCATATTTTCCATTAATTCTACGTATACTATTTCAATTTTCTGCTTGGTATTAGACAATATAATATTTTTTACTACTTCCTCAGTTGAATCAACAGAACCATTATCAACAACTATTATCTCTATACCTTGATCAACATAAGTATCTTCAAAAGAATTTATTAATGTCTCTATAGCTTGTTTCGTAAGTTGATTATTGTTGTAACATAAAATTATAAAACTATAATAAGGCATATATACAATCCTTTCATGATTTTAATTCCTTCTTATATTCATTCAATAAAATTAATCTATATTTATCATAATTATATAGATTTACAACACCACAATCATGAATGCACCAAGGTTCTTCCTGATATGGAACAGCTATTTTATAGCCCTTTCTTATGAATTCCAAACATTGAGAAATATCATAGAAATGCCAGCCAGTCAAAATATCATCTCTCCATGGTATATCATATTGAGTTATCATTATAAGACCATCTATCCCACTTACTAACTCATAATTTTTACTATTACCTTGAAAATTCAATAATTCTATTTTTCCTCTATGACTATCATATACTTTGCCTGTTTTTTTACTAGATTTCCACCAGATTCCATCAGCTGGAATATATTTTGCTCCAATGACACCAATTAGACCTATATCTTCATCTATATTAAAAATCTCTATTATATCAACTATGAAATTCTTATTTGTTATGAATACATCTTGATGAAGATAAATCTTATATTTTGCATCTGTACTTATCATTCCTTTATTATATCCACTTGTCATACTTTTTTGATTTCTTATATCCACAATTTCTATAACAAAACCATCAGGAACTAATAGACTATTAATATATTTTACAGCCTTCTGATACAAATCATCATTATTAACACATATAATAAATGCTACTTTTTTATCATTCATTTTTTATCCCCATCACCATTAATTTTTATCTCTTCACAGTTAATTAACTGAGGTATGCTTGAACATATTTCAGCTGCTACTTTCTTAATATCAAAATTTTCTTTTACGAATTCATATGCATTACTGCTTATATCCAATCTTTTTTCCTTATTATCAATTAAATACATCAAACCATTTGTCCATTCAATGATAGTATTATCAACCAATAATCCATTTTCTCCATTATTAACAATATATGTAAATGGTTCTACATTAGAATAGATTCCTGCGGCTCCTATTGAGCTATATTCTAAAAATTTATTAAAATATTTACAGGAATGAAATTCAGTGTTGTTTAATGGTGCAACTGCAATATCCCATTTTCTTGAAAGCAAAAAAGAAACATATTGTTCATAATTCTCTCTGTATGGAAATACAGTTATTGGGATATTTCTCATATAATAATTCTTGAATCCAATTATCTCAATCTTAATCTTATGACCATATTTATTAATTATTGATTGAAACGGTTTATACAACATTTGATTAAAATACGTTTTATGATCTGTTCCCCCTGCAAAACCAATTGTTATTGTTCCATTATGGCTATCATGCTGTATAATATTAGGTTTATCATTTAATAATAGTGCAGGAGCATTGGTGATACTTACTTTTTCAAAAGAATACCTGTATTTTTGTGCTATGTTTTTATTTGTGGTCCATAAGCAGTGGCATGTATTCATTATTGATTTTATATTATTCTTTATATCTTTTCTTTGAAAATATGCTTTATTATATGACCTAGATAAACCATCTATATTAAGTAAATCATCATCTAAATAATAGATTAAATATTTTCCCTTATTTTTACCCAAAGAAATTTTATCAATATCTAATTGTTCTGCTCCTCTAATACATATTATTACATCTGCTATGGAAATATCCTCATTTGTGACATGTCTGCTCTCTTTATAAACAAAATTGAGCAATTGTTGTTTCTGTAATAGTTGCAAAGGTTTTATTATTCCCATAATAGCAGATGGTATTGTTTTGAAGCAAAAGGCTAAAACATTAGTTTTTTTCATAAGAACACATCCCATATATCTTTTTTACAATCTCCAATAATTAAAGATTCTATCTGCTTTTTTCTTATCATATATTCCTTTTACATCAATTAAAATAGGATAAGTAATATTGGCATCAAAATATTTTTTCAAGGCTTCTAGATTAATCTCTTTATAATATCTATGAGCTACACATACAATGATTGCATCAATATCATTAACATTGTCTAAATCAGTTTGTTTAAGATTATAATCTTTATATACCTGGTCCTTATCAGCTACTGGATCAGTTATTATTACATTAATGTCGTATTTCAATAATTCATCTATTACATCTTTTACTTTTGAATTTCTTAAGTCTGGCACATCTTCTTTAAATGTCAATCCCATAACTAATACTCTGGCATCTTTTACTTTTTGATTATTCTCAATTAGTTTTTTTATGGTTTTTTCTGCAATGATTTTACCCATGTTATCATTTATTCTTCTTCCAGATAAAATAACTTCTGGTCGATAATCTAGTTGTTGAGCTTTGTATGTTAGATAATAAGGGTCGATTCCAATACAATGTCCTCCAACAAGTCCTGGAGCAAAATCAAGAAAATTCCATTTGGTATTGGCTGCCTCTAGTACTTCTCTAGTATCAATCCCCATTTTATCAAATATTATTGCAATCTCATTTATAAATGCTATATTAATGTCCCTCTGAGAATTTTCTATGACTTTTGCTGCTTCTGCAACTTTTATTGAAGAAGCTCTAAATACACCTGCATCTGTTATTATAGAATATTTTTCTGCTATGATATCTAGAGTCTTTTTATCACAACCGGAAACAACTTTCTTTATTTTATCTACTGTATGTATTTTATCTCCTGGATTAATTCTTTCTGGTGAATACCCCACCCAAAAATCTTTTTTATATACTAACCCTGATTGTTCTTCTAATATAGGTACACAAATATCTTCTGTAACTCCTGGATATACAGTTGATTCAAATACAATAATAGAACCTTTTGTAAGATTGTCTCCTACTATCTTTGTTGCACTTTTAACTGGTTCTAGATTAGGAACTTTTTCTGGTGTGATTGGTGTGGGAACAGCTATTATATGAAATCTAGATAGTTTCAGTTTTTTTGGGTCTGAAGTAAATTCTAGATTATTTATGTCACTTAACCTTTCTTCACCAATTTCATTAGTTGGGTCTTTACCTTGTTTGTATAGTTGTATCTTGTTATCATTAACATCGAATCCTACTACTTTCTTACCTCTTTCAGCAAATGTAACTGCTAGTGGAAGTCCCACATAACCTAATCCAATTACTGAAATAATTTCTGTGTTCATTTTTGAAAACTCCATTCTCAATAAATTCTTATTATTAGCCTCATATTGATAGCAGAACCCAAAACCACATTTCTCGTAAATACTCTTGGCCGCTATATTATGCTCAAGTACTTCTAAATATACCTTTTGTATCTTCAACCTTTGAATAGCAAATTGGCAAATCATCTTTACAACCTTTGCACCTAAACCTTTACCTCTAGCTTCATCTACTCCTATAAAAAATCTTCCAAATTCGGCTTCATCATTTTCAATATTGTATAGGGCTACCATACCAACAGCTTGTTTAAGTTCTTTATCTTCCTCTATAATAAATATATAATCATTAGGAGTATTCAGGTACTTGTTAAACCAATCCATTTGTTTTTCTAGTTCTATTAAATTATCATTTATAAACCATTTTCTTACAGAATTTTTATTTCTCCATAAAACAACTGATTGAAGGTCATCTATACTAATTGGCCGTAAAATAATATTGTCTTCATTAATAACATAGTCATGTTTCAATATCTAGCCCTCCTTAACACTACTAGCCAATTTTATTACCTTGGATGAGATTTCATTGACATCTTCCTTGGTTAATCTCATATGCATGGGAAGAGATAGAATCCTTGTACTTAATCTATGAGCATTGGGACAAGTACCCTTTCCATAAGAATACATACTATATTCAGTGTTATCTCTATAATGTACTCCTGGATAGATCTTATTAAGGTTTAGCGCTATTATTAATTCATCTCTATTGTTTACTTCTATGATATACAAATGTCTAGAACATTCACATCCTTTTGCTACAGGTATTGGCCTAATTAGATTTTTATGATATTTGAAGGCTTCATCATACCATAATGAAATCTGTCTTCTATAAGCATTATCCATGTCCAAATATCCTAGTTGAACCAATGCTATACTAGCCATTATTGAATTACCATGATATTTATATCCCAAATACTCTACATCATATCTCCATTTGTAGATCTCCTTATTTAATGAACGAGTATACGTATCTTTATTTATGCCTAACCATGCTAATTTTCTTGCTAATTCATCGTATTTTTTTTCTTTGAAGCATATCATTCCAGAATCGGCAGTGGGTAGATTCTTGACTGCTTGGAAAGAATAAATAATAACATCAGCTTCTTTCCCCACAATCTCTCCATCTAGTCTTGTACCACTCATATGTGCCGCATCTAATATTAATTTCAGATTGTACTCTTTACATATTTTTACTATCTCTTTATACTGTCCTGTATTTCCACCTAGACCTACATACATAATAGCTTTTGTTTTATTGGTTATTTTTTTTCTTACGTCTACAGGGTCTAGACATAGATATTTATCTACATCAGCAAATACTACCTTTAGATTTTCATAGGCAATGGCATGGTTAGAAGATATAAATGTCAATGGAGTTGAGATAATCTCATCCCCATCTTCCCATTTACACTCACTCTTAAATATTTTTACTGCTAAATGAAGTCCTACTGTAGCCGAATTTATAAAATGAGCATTAGGAAGATTAGTATACTCTTTCCATTTTTTCTCGAATTCTATAGTTTTATATCCTAACCCTGTCCAACCTTTTTCCAGGCATTCTTTTATCTCTTTAAGGCATTCTTCCACCCTAAAGGTCGGTACGAATAATTGTATTGACATATCATTTCACCTCAATGAAATCAGTTACAAATATATAAAATTGCAATCTAAGTGTTACTATATTATATTTTTCTTGAATTTAAAACGTTCCAATATTATTTTAAAATTGTATGCACTTCTTTTAACTCCTAAAAATATAATGGATTAGAATCATTAAATATGACTTAGGTGATTATATTATGAATATTGGTTTTTCAAGAATTCCAGTTGGTAAAGGTGGTGCCATATCTTGGATTAAAACATTCAGTAATTATTGTGTCTCACAAGGACATCAAGTAAGATTTAACTATAAAAATAATATAGATGTATTTTGCTCTGTAGCTAATTATAATCAACCAGAAGAATTAAAATATTTAAGAAGACATAATATTAAAATATTACACAGATTAGGTTCAATTTTTTTAGATTATAATTATGATGATAAAAAAATAATTAGTGATGGCAATGAGCATTTTAAAAAATTAATTTCTTGTGCTGACTATCTTGTGTATCAAAGTAAATTTTGTAAAACAGTACTTTTTAGAAGTCTATATGATGAAAAAGAACCCGATGGAGATATTATTTATAATAGCACTAACGCCTCTATTTTTTCTCCAAATGTTAAGCCTATTGTTAGACCTTCAAACAAAAAAATTATTTTATGTAGTGCATATTGGGGGGCTCTAAATACTTCTTTGGAATGTATCAAATTAGTGATTCAGACTGCAAAAAAACTTCAAAGTCATAGTGACATAGAATTTTGGGTATTAGGGCTTGCTCCCAAAGAAGTTGAGGATTATATTAAAAAAGTCCATTTACCTAATATTACAAGATTAAACTTATCAAAACCTATTGATTATAAGCTAATGCCACGTTTACTAAAAACAGCAGATTTAGTTCTCCACCTCAAGGCCCATGAAGGTTGCTCTAACGCAGTTATAGAAACTATGAATATTGGTACACCCCTTGTAGGATTAAACTCTGGTAGTTTGCCTGAACTATTGGGAGATGCTGCTCTTTTAGCTGATTGTACTAGTGATATAAGTAAATTTCCTAAAGTAAATATTGAAGACTTAGTTGAAAAAGTTTTAAAAACATTAAATAAGGCTTCTAGTTATAGAAATAAAATGATTAACCGTTCCAAATTATTTTCAGAAGAAGAACAATGTAGTAAGTACTTGACTATTTTAGAAAATTTATATAAAATGAACCATTAAAAATATCAAAAACATATAGTTTTAACACATAATAATAAACCTTCTTATCAATATATGAAGGTTTATTATTATGTGTTAATTAGAGTTATTCATTAATATTCTATTAAATATCTCTAATGCTTTTAATGATGCATAATCTAAAGTATAATGTTTCATCACATCTTTATAAGCATTTTCTATTATTTTTTCTCTTAATTCATCATCTTTATATAGCCTATTAATTGCAGCAACCCACTCTTCTACAGTATCGTTAACTAATAATCCATTTTGCTTATTCTTAATTGAATATAGAAAAGGTGCTGACTTACTAGATATAATCGCATTCCGCGTAGCCCCTGCTAATGCATATTTAATCTCTGTTTTACAATTTAAACATTCTTCTATAGTCTTTTGACTTCTTTTTTCTATTTTCTCTTTATAATAATTATCATTAGTTGGTACTGGATTCAATAATATATGTGTTCCTTTTAGAAAACTGATCATATTTTTAAAAGGAACATATCTATAACTAGTAACATTTTCTACTCCACTTAGAAATGAAGAACCGCTCATGGTGATAAATCTTATATCTGAATTTTCTTTACTAATAGTATTAATTATGTTAAATATTAACTTTCTACCTATGGCTCCTGTACTTACCCAAGATATATAAAATTTATCTAGATTTTCTTTTTTAACATTTTTTATTTCTTCTATATCTACATAAGTACGTAATACATAAATATTTCTATTATATCTATTAATTTGTTGTTTCATTAGTTTATTTTGACATATCAATGCATGACATCTTTTTATAAATTTTTTTGGTAATCCATATTGGTCTTCTATTACTAAATCATCTATCATATAAACAAATTTTTTAGTATTATAATATTTGTTAATTAACATAAAGATATTTCTTTTGTCTTCTCTAGAAATTATTATTCCATTAGCACCTAAACGCTGAAATATAATAATATCATTATTCAAAACCACTTCTTCATTTAATTCTTTATAATATAAAACTACTGATGATTCCACATATTTTTTTAAGCCCTTTGATAACTCAAAACAGTATTTTCTTGTACATGGATCATCTTTATTAGAATATATAAATACTAATTTCATACAACCTCCCCCTTCAAACCAAGTACATATGTTGTTACCAATCATATTATAGATTTTATAATCCTAATTCATATTATTATATATTATAAAATATGTTACACAAGCTTAAAATTATCTATACAATATTAATTTAATTAATAATTCTTTTTTGAAATTGAATATCATATATTTATATATAAATCCAATAATACGAGGTGAATTTTATTAATATTCTTATAACAGGAGCTAATGGGCAATTAGGTTATGATGCAGTACAATTATTATCACCTTTTCATAAAATAGTTGGTTTAAAAAAAGAGGAGTTAGATATTACAAAACTTAAGGATGTACAAAATGTTATATCCAATGTAAAACCTCAAGTAATTATTAACTGTGCAGCTTATACAAATGTAGATAGGTGTGAAGAAAATATTGACTTAGCGTATAACATAAATGCATATGGTTGCTATAATTTAGCACTACTTTCAAAACAATATGATTATCGTTTAGTACATATTTCTACAGACTATATTTTTGATGGCAAAAAAAATAAACCTTATATAGAATCAGATAAAGCAAATCCTTTAAATATTTATGGAAGTTCAAAACTATTAGGAGAAAATTTCATTAAGTCGCTATGTCCAAAACATTATATATTAAGAACTTCATGGTTATATGGGCAACATGGTAATAACTTTGTTAAAACAATGCTAAAATTATCTATAAAAAATGATACCTTGAATGTAGTTAATGACCAAATAGGAACCCCAACATATACTGTTGATTTATTAAAAGTAATTGCCATGCTTATTAAAACTGATAATTACGGAATCTATCATGTATCCAATGAAGGTGAATGTAGTTGGTACGATTTTACTAAGAAAATACTTCAATTAACTAATAATAAAACTAAAGTTTTACCAATAGATTCAGAGCAATTAGATAAACCAGCTAAGAGACCTAGCTATTCAGTACTTAAGAATCATATGCTAGAGCATATATTTAATTATACAATTCGTTCTTGGGAAGATGCATTAGAGGAATTTTTAATTGTTTTAGAAAAATTATAAAAATTGGAGTGAATCTCATGAAGTCATATTTTTTTATTATCCCTAGTGGAAATCCAACCACAACTTATGCAAATAAGCTATTTGCAAAAGCTTTACAAAATTTAGGATATGATGTAGAAACAGTTTTAGATTTATCCCAAAAATATAGGATACTTAAAAATCCAAACTGTGACGCAATATTTTTTCAAAAAACTATTCAATGTCCAGCTCATACTAAAAAATATATAAAACACCTTAAGGGTAAAGTTAAACTAATTCATATTGATAATGACTTTCAAGATATGCATAAAACAGATAAAGTAGAAACATTAAAAATAACTGATCTCATTATAGTATGTACTTCACAACATAAAAGAGCACTAAAAGAATATACTAATGTACCTATTGAAACAGTTTCAAATATAGTTGATTTTGAAAATTATAATTATGTACCTATTACACAAAAATCAAATACCCCATTAATTATCAGCTGGCAACAAGCTTGTGCTGATGCCTACACACAAGATTTACTTATGATTGCTAAACCATTATGTGAAATTCATGAACGTTATAATACCGAACTTCATTTATATGGATGGTATATGGGAAAAAATCATCCTGATCTAAGACATGAAGTACGTAAAGCAATGCCTTTCGCTAAATTTATAGAATATCAACCATTAACCAAGTATTTAACAGATATAGTACCTAAGTTATCCCAATCTGATATTTTTATTATGCCATATATTAAGCATAAAGGAAGATGGGGTAAGAGCGGTTTTGGATTAAAAAGAATAATGTTATTAGGACTACCAATTGTGGCTTCAAACACAGAACATCATCGAACCTTAATTAAAAATGGCGAAAATGGCTTCCTAGCAACTACAAATGAACAGTGGTATCTCAACCTAGAATCTTTAGTTAAGAGTAAAGAATTGAGAGAAACTTTTGCAAGAAAATCCAGGAAACTAATAGAAACAAACTATAATCATGAAATAATTATTCAACAATTCATAACCGCTGTAAACAAACACATATCTCTTTTTACCAAACCTTAATTCCTTATAGTTTTAGATTTTTATTATTCTGAATATTATATCTTGATTTTGAACATTTAATAAATAATATATAGTAAAACATAAAATTCTTTTTGAAATACTATTAGATATTTGTACTTCAGTATCTTTAACATGAGGATATTTATTAAGTTATCCATAAAAATATCTTCTAGGGATAACATTATTATCTAATAATTTATCCCTTATTTTTAATAAGTCATATTCGCTTATAAATATAATTTAAAAACCAGGATAATTCTTTAAATTTTAATTACGTATAGCTTTAACCCACTACTTAATTATTTTTCTCCACCACTCTTGATTATCCACATACCATTTAATCGTTTCTTCAATTCCTTCTTCAAATTCATATCTTGGTCTCCAACCTAATTCCTCTCTTATCTTAGTGGCATCTATAGCATATCTTATATCATGTCCCAATCTGTCATCCACAAATTCTATTAATGATTCGTCCTTATCTAGGCAATCTAATATTTTTTTTACTATAAAAATATTATTTCTTTCATTATTAGCACCAATATTATAGACCTCCCCTATCTTACCAAGGTGAAGTACTTTATCTATTGCAGCACAATGATCTTCTACATGAATCCAATCACGAATGTTCAAACCATTTCCGTAAACTGGTAGTGGTTGATTATCATATGCTCTGCTTATCATAAGTGGTATTAATTTTTCAGGATATTGATAAGCACCATAATTATTTGAACATCTTGTAATGTTGATAGGCAGCTTATATGTCTCATAATATGCTCTAACCAACATGTCTGCACTAGCCTTACTTGCAGAATATGGATTATTAGGTGATATAGGTGTCTTTTCTGTAAAATAACCAGTTTCTCCTAATGAACCATAAACTTCATCTGTAGAAATTTGAATATATTTTTTTATCTTATATTTTTTAGAGGCATCTAATAAAACCTGTGTCCCCATCACATTCGTTTTAATAAATGCATTACTACTATCGATACTTCTATCAACATGGCTTTCTGCAGCAAAATTAATGATATAATCTACACCTTTTTCCATTATTCTATTAAGAGTATCTATATTAGATATGTCTCCTCTAACAAAGACATAATTAGGATTATCTTCAATATCCATCAAATTATCTAGATTACCAGCATAAGTCAATTCATCGAGATTAATTATCCTATAGTCATCATATTTATTTATAATATATCTAATGAAGTTGCTGCCAATGAATCCTGCTCCACCTGTAACCAAAATTGTTTTCACTTATTTCACCTCTAATCCTATAAATTTTTTGTTCTCTCCAAATCTAGGCCAAATAATATCTTTATCTGATAGTAACACATCTTCAACCTTATCTATGGGCCAGTTGATATTTATTGTAGGATCATTCCATATAACTCCTGCTTCATATTGTTTATAGTAATAGTTAGTACATTTATATACAAACTTAGCATAATCAGATAGAACTAAAAAACCATGTGCAAAACCTTCGGGTATATAAAACTGTTTATTGTTATCACTAGACAGAATTACACCAAAAGATTTTCCATAAGTATCGCTATCCTCTCTTAAATCAACTGCTACATCAAAAACTTCTCCCATAACAACTCTTACCAATTTTCCTTGAGGACATTTATATTGATAATGTAAACCTCTTAGAACACCTTTCGTAGAAAAAGATTCATTGGACTGTACGAAAACTGCATTAAGACCTGCATCTATAAAATCTTTACTATTATAGCTTTCCATGAAATACCCACGGCTATCTAGAAATACTTTTGGCTCTATTACATACAAATCTTTTATAGTAGTTTTAACAAAATTAAACTTCCCCATTTATTTCTACCTTTCCAATATATTTTTTAAATATTGTCCATACTCAGTCTTAATCATTGATTCAGCCAATTTCAGTAATTGATGCTTAATGATATATCCTTTTTTATATGCTATTTCTTCTATACAAGCTATATATATTCTTTGCTCTTTTTGTATAGTCTCAACGAAGTTTGCTGCATTAAGAAGCCCTTGATAAGTCCCAGTATCAAACCAGGATATACCTTCTTCCAGTATTTCAACTTTTAGTTTATTTTGTTCCATATATACTCTATTAACATCTGTTATCTCTAGTTCATTTCTATTGGATGGTTGAATATTTTCAGCTACAGAGATTACATTATTATCATAAAAATATAATCCAGGTACAGCAAAATTAGATTTTGGTTTTTTAGGTTTTTCCTCTATAGAAACTACATTTGATTTATTATCAAATTCTACTACACCATAATGGGTTGGATCTTTTACCCCATAACCAAAAATAGTTGCGCCTTTTTTCCTCTTAACGACCCTTTGCAAAATACTATTCAATTTTTCTCCATAAAAAACATTATCACCAAGGATTAAAGCAACTGAACTTTTACCTATGAATTGTTTTCCTACAATAAAAGCATCTGCTATACCTTTGGGCTTTGTTTGAATTTTATAGGATAATGAAATTCCAAATCTTGAGCCATCTCCTAATAGTTCTTTATAACTGCCTATATCCCTTGGAGTAGAAATAATAAGTATCTCTCTAATATTTGATTGCATCAATGTGGCAAGGGGATAATATATCATTGGTTTATCATAAATAGGTAACATTTGCTTAGATATTGCTTTTGTTAAAGGATATAGTCTTGTACCAGATCCTCCTGCTAATATAATACCTTTCATGTCTCACCTCTTTTATATACAAGTTGTCTTATTTTATTTTATTATAATTGATTTAGAAACGTTACAATATAAAAATTATTACACTCTAAATAAAGGGTTAACTAAATATTTAAAAGGATTCCCTTAGGCAATTTTAACATCTAAAGTAATAATGGTAAAGAACTTAAATATATTAATCATTTAAAATCAGGTATATATTTTTTTATTGCATCTATAAATATATTAACACAATTATCATAACTATATTTAGTGTCAATCAAATTTCTAGCACTAAGTGAAAAATTTTTTCTTAAATCTGGTTGTACAATTAATTGTTTAATTTTTTGATACCATTCGTCTCTAGTTGTTGCCAGATACCCGTTTACCCCATCTTGGATTAATTCTTTGTGTATACCTATATCAGAAACGATAACTGGTACACCTAGCATCATTATTCTCTTTAATCCGAATCCAGCTTTTCCATATCTATCAGGTATATTTAAGTAAGGTACAATAAATATATCTGTCATTGCTATTTTAGGAACAATATTCTTAATATAACTATCATATGGCATAAAAGAAATAAACTCAGCAAAAGGAAAATACTTTTTGACAAATCCTCTTTTATCCGGTTTTCCATAATGTTTTCCTTCGTGCCATCCATATAATTGTAGCCTTACTCCATATTCTTTGTGAATATTAATTAAAGGATTCTTTATACTTAGTAAATCTGATGTATAAACATCTGCTAGGCTTTGCTGCCAGCTAATGATCAATGGATCATTTGTTCTTCTCTCAATTGGTGTGTATTTATAATTTTCAAAATCATTAATTGAAGTAATAGTTTCTACTGGTGTTTTAGTATATCTATGCATCAATGATTCATGTTGTTTATTACCAACTAAAATAAGATCAGCAATATTCAATGTATTGATATGATTCTTGTCGTTCATCCCTAAGAAATCATCATCTATATATACTAGAGGTACTTTTCCTTTTATATGTTGTACTTCTTTATGTCCATGACCTCTATAAAAAGTCTTTTGAAATATTATCATATCACAATTGACACTATTTAGTATTTCCTTTTTTCTATTATATCGTTGTACTATTTCAATATCATACCCACGTTTTATTAAAGCATTAGCAAATAATTTGCCAGAAATAGTAGTAGGAGCCAAATTATTATCTGATAAAAAAAATTTTATATTCACCTTATCACATCCTAACTATTAACTAGCTTATTGATTTCTACAAAATATTTTTCACACATTTTCTCAAGAGTGAATCTTTTACTTCTCTCTTTTATTTTTTCTTTATAGTAATCATAGTTATCAAATGTTTTTAGTATCTGACTAGCCATACTTTTAATATTAATTACTGGAAAATGTTCAAATGAAGGTTCACATTCACCTCTTAAACCAGCATCTCCTAGAAGTTCTGGAGTACTACCTAGATCAAGACCTACTATGGGCTTACCAACGTTCATAGCTTCAATTATTAAGTTAAAGCAGGCATCGTTTGGTCTAGTGTGCAGTATTATATCAGAAGTACGTATATATTTTGGCATTCTTTCTCTTGTGATTGGTGTTCTAAGATTATATCTTGTGATATTACTAAGATTTGCTTTCTTAATTATATCTTCTACATAAGGATATGCCTCTCCAAGTACCCAAAATTCAATATCCTTTCTATCAGAAAATTCTTTAGCTATATTAATTATATTTCTAATACTATACTCTGCCATTAGTTCTGGTCCCCAATAAGCTATGGATAGTATTATTTTCTTATCATTTGGCTTTGGAAGTATCATTCCCTCTTCCTTGAATACATTAGTATCCGCTCCATTATAAATTACTACCCCTGGCAATTCTTGTCCATTAAATAACTGACTTGCCATAATTCTTGAAAAATTACTTTGATAAATAATTCGGTCTGCTAATCTCATGGAATCTGCTATAAGACCATTTAATCTAATAGTAGTTCTATTATCTATTAAAAAATTATAGTAAATACCATCCATCCTATATAAAATCTTAGTATTTCTTTGCTTCATTTCCGTTAATTCTTCAGGGGTAGTATAGAAAGCTAAGGTTATAAAAACATCAACTTTTTCGTTTTTAGAAAAATACACTTGATGTCCTTTGGATAGACAGTAATTACTAAAAGTTTTTACCCATGTTCTGGTTCCACCCCTTCCTTTTGGCTCTACTGGAAATCCTATTTTCATATTACACCTCTTTTTATACAAGCTATACTTTATTATATTAATATTATCTATTTAATGTTACTATCCATACCTGTTAACACTACTATTTCATATACTTTACAAGTAGATTCCTAAACGGGAAATATAATTATTTTTATTTATCTACTTATATAAACAATTATTAGTAGCTTGTCACAATTTTGTAGAGTAGCGAATAATATAAACTAGGAAATCATATGAAAGGAGTGTTATTATGTTTGGATATGGTTATGGCTGTTGTTGTAGAGGTTTTGGTGGCTACGGTTACGGCGGTTATGGTTATGGTGGCTATGGTTACGGCGGTTATGGTTGCTGTTGTTCTAATTGCTGCAGTCTATGTTGCGGTTGTGGTTGTTGTGGCTGTAGAAGAAGATGCTGCTGTGGTTTTGGTAGCTATTATTAATTTATATTTAAATCGGACATGTTTATGGATAAAAGGTGATAATTATCTTTTATCCTTTTTTTATTAGATTATAAATGTTATATGTATTTGTGATTACCTTGTTATAAATCATATGGAAAAGATAATAGAGTACTCCCCTACTCTATAAAGGTATCTTGTTGTCTAAAAATTGCACAAATAAAGAGTTAAAACCAATATTAAATTTAACTCTTTAATGCTACGTACTTTTGTAAGTTTATATTATACTAATTACTTTTGTTATTCAGAAGCCAAGTTTCTATTTTTTCACCTATTTTTTCTATAGGTGTGTAAATAGCTTTGTTTGTAATTATTTTATACTCAATAGTGCAATAGGAGAAATTAAACCTGTCTTTGTTATGAAAAACTATTGTTAACTGATATTTTATTCCGTTCTCTTTTTCTTCATTTTTTATTTCTTTAGATTCTTTTATCTCCAAAGAGTTAAAAAATGAACATATTTCTTTTATTAATACTTCATCATGTATAATTGCATTCTCTCCAGTAATATCATTTATTATTATTATTTCAGTAATATCATCAGATGTTAAATTTTTAAATTCATCTACTTTTGAGAGAACCGTTACTCTAGTCTTTTTTAAGTAGGAATTTGCACAAATCATTACTATTATTAAACTTATTGTAACAGCAACAAAAAATTTGTTTTTCATAAAAACCTCACTATCTTTCAATATAATATACTATCCATGTTAGATATGTTTCCAACTATTAAGAAAATGATGCAGATAATTAATGATAATATTAATTTACTATTATTATTCATAATAGCTCCTTTCCTTCTGTTATTCTATTATATCATAATAATTTTCAATGTTTATAATTTAATCTTATATAATATTAAATGCTCTGGTTTATTCTCAAAAACATTTTTATTTCTAATTTATAGCATAAGGAAATAGTATAAAAAGTTTTCTTTAACTTTCTATACAATGAAGAATATATGGAAAAGGAAATAATGAAGCGTTTTAAAATGGTTAATGAAGAAACAAGGTTTGTGAAGTTGTTAGACTTCGTATTAAAGATGTATATTTTGACAAGAACTTATTATTTATATGTTCCTCTAAAGGTAATATAGAGAGATTAGTTACATTAACACCAAAAGTTAAAAATTAAAAGATAAATCACCTATTAATCATAATGTTATTAAACAGGTATTCTGGTTTTTTAGAGAATTTTACGATACTTTTCCGTTCCAATTTTAGTAGTCAGAAGGGGGGTTATACAAATATAGTATAACCCCCCTAAACTATACCTACAACCTCTATATAATCAAATAAAAACCCTCGGCAAGCACTAATTGCAAACCCAGAGTTTCTGTAACGTGCGCAAGAAGATTCGAACTCCCGGCCTTCTGATCCGTAGTCAGACGCTCTATCCAGCTGAGCTATGCGCACAAAAAAAATTTATTAAATTAAGATATAAAAAGCACCCAAGGTGCTGTATAAGTTTTAATGCCGGAGACCGGAATCGAACCGGTACGGTCTTTAAGGACCGCAGGATTTTAAGTCCTGTGCGTCTGCCAGTTCCGCCACTCCGGCATTTAATGGGCGCAACAGGGCTCGAACCTGTGACCCCCTGCTTGTAAGGCAGGTGCTCTCCCAGCTGAGCTATGCGCCCGTATTAAATTAGTTAACGTTTGGTCTGGGTGACAAGATTTGAACTTGCGACCTCTAGAACCCCATTCTAGCGCTCTACCAAACTGAGCCACACCCAGACAATGGAGTGTAACTAACTGTCACTAAACGACCCAGAAGGGACTCGAACCCTCGACCTCCGGCGTGACAGGCCGGCGTTCTAACCAACTGAACCACTGGGCCTAATAGTAAAAATTTAAATGGACCTTCAGGGACTCGAACCCCGGACCAACCGGTTATGAGCCGGTTGCTCTGACCAACTGAGCTAAAGGTCCATACAAGCCGACGATCGGACTTGAACCGATAACCTGCTGATTACAAGTCAGCTGCTCTGCCAATTGAGCCACGTCGGCATATTAATATAGATAATATGCATTAATTATACTATATGATGACTCGTAGGGGAATCGAACCCCTGTTACCGCCGTGAAAGGGCGGTGTCTTAACCGCTTGACCAACGAGCCTTATTATAAACTCCCCGAGTGGGACTCGAACCTACAACCCTTCGGTTAACAGCCGAATGCTCTACCATTGAGCTATCGAGGAATACTTTTATATAAATATTCAAAACAACACATTGTGAACAACAAATTATCTTATCAACCTTTGCAAAG
>NZ_BTPU01000100.1:0-6702 GCF_036985595.1 Vallitalea maricola
CAGCTTCACTGCTTCCTTTATATCACCTTTTACTATGGATATTTTATCTTCCAAACAGTTAAGTTTAACACTTCTATCTGCCATTTCTACACTTTCTTCTTGAATCTCCAGCCCAGTAAAATGATTACCTTTTGTTTTTGCTTCCAATAGTATTGGAATAATTCCTGTACCAGTACCCAAGTCAAGAACTGTTTCTTTTTCTTTAATAACTGCAAAACCAGTCAATAGTACAGCATCTATTCCAAAGCAGAACTTACCAGTATTTTGTATTATCCTATATCCATTTCTATGAAGCTCATCTATTCTTTCGCCTTTTTTAAGTTCCATTATATCTACTCTCTCTTCATTTTACCTTCTTTACGTTCTAGATTCTGTAATTCTTTTAATTCTTTTTCTTCTTCCTCTGAAATAACTTCATTAATATTAGCATTAGTACATTTTTTACAAGGTTTACCAACTTTAAACTTTAATTCATTTGCTTTATATTGTAATATTTCTGGATCTCCATCATCTTTTCTAACAACCAATCTTACTAGCTGTCTAAGAACATTTACACTAAGTACTTCTCCTTTTTGTCCCTCTGGTGTGATTACCTTATCTCCCACATTTGGTAAGTGTTTATTAAGATATTCATATGTTGACTCTTCGTATTTAAGGCAGCACATCAACCTTCCACAAACTCCAGATATCTTAGTTGGATTGAGAGATAAATTCTGCTCTTTAGCCATTTTTATTGATACTGGCTGAAATTCACATAGATGTGTATGGCAGCAAAGAGGTCTTCCACAGATACCGATACTACCTATCATCTTTGTCTCATCTCTAACACCGATTTGCCTTAATTCTATTCTTGTTTTAAATATTGCAGCCAAATCTTTAACTAATTCTCTGAAATCAATTCTGCCATCAGCTGTAAAATAGAATAATACTTTATTATTATCAAAAGTATACTCTACATCAATGAGTTTCATCCCTAAACCATGTTTGCTGATTTTCTTGACACAGATATCAAAAGCTTCTTTTTCTTTTGACCTATTCTTTTCTTCCTTTTTATCGTCCTCTGGTGTTGTAATCCTTATAACGCTTTTTAGTGGCTGTATTATTTCATCATCAGTCACTTCCTTGATTCCTATTACAACATGCCCATATTCTATACCTCTAACTGTCTCTACGATGACATTTTGTCCCTGTTTTATATCTAAGTTATTAGGATCAAAATAATATATCTTACCTGCCTTCCTGAACCTGACGCCGATTACTTTTATCATATTAATTCTCCTTTGTTTGTAATATCATCATCTCTATAACTAATCTGAAATTTGCATTTTGTTTCAATAAATTTTTAGCTTTATTAATATTCTCAATCATTATACTTATTCTATTATACGATAAAACCTGTGCTTGTTTCAACAGCGTTCTATATTTATCTCTATTAATTATATACATCTCATCATTTATCTTTTTTACAATGAGCAAATCTCTGAACCAAGTCATAAGTAAATCTAGAAAATCCTCTATATCATCTTTATAATCCTCAAATTTCTGACTTACTTCTAATAGTTGGTAATCATCACCATTAATTATACTATCTACAATCTTTATCATACTTTCTCTCATATCAAAAAATTCTGTAGATGATGCTAATTCTTTCGCTTTACCTATTATCCCCTGAGCAAAAGAAGTTATTAACTCACTTCTATAATCTGATATT
Organism: Vallitalea maricola; assembly: GCF_036985595.1. NCBI lineage: Bacteria > Bacillati > Bacillota > Clostridia > Lachnospirales > Vallitaleaceae > Vallitalea > Vallitalea maricola. Next base: position 1,712 of record NZ_BTPU01000100.1, read on the forward strand.
TCCAGTTCTTCTATGACATAATTCATAACTTTATCAGGCATAATAGGTTTTAATTTTAAAACAACACATCTTGATAATATCGTAATTAAAAATTTATTTATATTATTAGATAGTAAAAGTATTACCACATATGAAGGTGGCTCTTCAATTGTCTTCAATAAAGCATTCTGTGCCTGCTCTGTCATAGTATCTGCATTATCCACAATATAGATTTTATAGGAATGCTGATAAGGCTTAATATTTATATCTTGATTAATCTGTTCCCTTATATCATCAACACCAATACCTGTTTTTTTGGTCTGTTCTACATATATTACATCTGGATTGTTCAATGAATCAAAAGTCCGACAAGATATACATTCATCACATGGTGAAATTCCTTTTTTCTGGCATTGAAGTGTTTTAGCAAAAGTATTAGCAATAAGTTTCTTGCCAATTCCCTTTTCACCATCAATTATATATGCATGGGATATTTTATTAGTCTTGATAGCACTTTGTAAGTGTTTTATTATTTCATTATGCCCAACTATTTCATCAAAAGTATACATTTATATTCCCTTCCTGATAAACTATCTTAAATTCATCTCTAAATATTATTATACACTGTTTTAGAACATAATTTATAGGATTTTTTATAATTAGTCTATATTTTATGGGTTTATCTATTATTATTAACATAATCTCATTTATTTAAAAAAGTTATCCCCAATATGATAAATTAAAAAAGCTGTCTCAATATACATTTTATGTTAATAGACCTTAAGAATAACCAACAAAAATGTTTATGAGACAACTCTTTTATTTTTATAGGATAAAACCCCAAATTAGTTTATGGATAAAAATATATTTATCATGTCATTATATCTAATAATAGTCCCCTTATCTCATCTACATGTCCTAGTATATTAAGATTATTTTTTTCTTCCTGAATTAATTCTTTTGCTAGATCATCCAGATTTCTATCCACTAATTTGACTATACCGTATACTCTATGCCTTCCACGTCTGTCTAGAAAATTTTCTCTTGAGAATTTGTGAGAGTGGGTTACTACTTCATTAACAAAGTCTTTGATTAATTCTCTATATTTTTTCATATCTTTTACATCCATATGCTTAGCAATTTTCTTACCTTGCTCTGTTATGTCATTAATCATCATATTCAACTTTTCTTGTAGTGATGATTCATCTATTTTGCTAAGTAATGTAAATTTGAATTCTTTATTGTTATTATTATCAATCCTATTAATATTATCATTCATATCTGGCATTTTCACGGTATTTACTTTTAAATCCATAGCAATATCCCCCATCTAGAAATTATTTATCTTTTGTATCAGTTATTTATAAACTTTTATAATTTGTAATATTGGTCTACATCAATGACAAATACTGTTGCTCCTCCAACTGTTACTTCAATTGGATATGGTAAATATCCATCTGGCATACCAGCTACTGGTGGATTCAGTAGTGACATTTGTTTATTGGTTTTACACTCTTTTTTTATAATCTCTATTACTTCGTCAACTTTTTCTTTTGGCACACCTATGAGTATTGTAGTATTGCCAGTTTTTAAGAAACCGCCTGTACTAGCTAATTTAGTAGCCATAAATCCTGCTTTATTAAGTCCTTCAGTTAATCTGTGAGAGTCTTCATCATGAATTACTGCTATGATTAATTTCATAGTATCACTCCTAAAAATTTAATTTTTATAAGATAAAATGAATAAACAATCTATAGGCTATTAATTTATTATATTATATGATTAATATCGGATAAATATAGATTTTTGTTTAGAATATGGAGATATTATAATAACTCTTTTATAATCAATTAATATTTTTTAGATATTTATTTATTATAATTATACCTATTATTGATAATGTGTTCAATAGTATTTATTATTTCCCTATGGATATTTTCTACAGATTCTGATGCATCGATTTTTTTAATTCTATCAGAATGAAGTTCAGCTAATTTTCTATAACCTTCGCTAACATTTTTATGAAAATCAAATTTTTGTAATTCCAATCTGTCTAATTCTCTTTGATCCTTTTTACGCTTCAATCCTTCTTCAGCATCAATGTCTAATAGAATCGTTATATCTGGTTCTAACCCACCTGTTGCATATTTATTGATTTGTTCTACGTTATCTATACCTAGACCTCTAGCATGTCCTTGATACACTACTGATGAATCTACAAATCTATCACATATAACTATTTTGCCCTCATCCAATAATGGTTTTATATATTGCTCAACGTGCTGTGCTCTTGAAGCAGCATATAAAAGTGTCTCTGTCATATCTGACATCTCCATAAAATCCTTATTCAATATTATATCTCTTATAGATTCACTTATAACTGTACCACCTGGTTCTCTTGTAAATACAAATTCATAATTATGATTTTCCAAATAACTTTTTAACTTATCTATCTGAGTTGATTTACCTGAGCCATCTGCTCCTTCTATGCTAATAAATAATCCTTTCATTTTACACCTCTTCAATTATATTAATTGTTCTAAATTCCTTATTACATAGCCCCATTATTTCTATACCCAATTCCAGATATTTGTTGATTAGATTGATATTGTCTTCTATGATTATTTCTCCTGGAACAATTAAAGGTATTCCTGGTGGAAAAGGTATAATAAAATCCCCTGATATCTTATTCACAGCATTTTCTAATTTTATTTCAACCTTGTTTTTATTAAAAGCATCCTTTGGGGTATAATGTATTCGGGCATTATTTATTATATCATATTTATTACCGTTTATTTGCTTTTTTCTTAACTTACTATCTATTTCTGTGAGTGATTTCACTAATTTTTTAAACCCATATTTACTATCGCATATTGAAGTCATTGCAATAATATGATTAATACCACTTAACTCTACTTGTATATTATATTTGTCACGGAGTATTTCATCAAGTTGTGTCCCTGTAATATCGGCATGTGTACAATCTATAACTATTTTGGAGTAATCCATAGCTGCTATTTCCTTGCTGCCAATTATTTCATTATCAATAAGCTGTAAATTTTTTAATTGAGCCTTTAATCTATGCCTGCAATTCTTTAAGTATTTGACATATGAACTAAATAATTTATTGCCTCTTGTGTCAATTATATTTCTGCAGTTATCTAGACTAGTCATTAATACATATGAGGGGCTACTGGTCTGGAAGATAGATAGAGCATTTTGTAATCTATTAGTATCTATCCTATCATTCTTAATATGCAGCATAGCAGTCTGAGTAATTGATGGTAGGGTTTTATGGGCACTCTGAATAACTATATCTGCACCTTGTTGTAATGAAGTCTCTGGAAAATAGTTGTGGAATCTAAAATGTGAACCATGTGCTTCATCAACCATTAATATCTTATTATATTTATGGGTTATTTTTGATATTGCGGCTATGTTGGATACATAACCTTCATAAGTAGGACTTGTAATAATTATCATCTTAATATGAGGGTTATTCTTTATTTTTTCTTCAATCTCAGTTGGATTAATTCCTCCGATTAGACCGTTATCTAATACTTTGGGATAAATATATATGGGTACCAAATTATTTATTAATATAGCATTATAAACTGATTTATGGCTATTCCTAGCAATTAATACTTGGTCTTTTTCTTTACATATGGAAGTTATAGCAGAAATAATACCTCCAGTACTACCATTAACTAAGAAATAAGTTTTATCTGCACCAAAAGTCTCTGCTGCTTTTAATTGGGCTTCATATATTATACCAGAAGGGTCATGCAGATTGTCTGTTCCTCTTACTTCTGTTACATCTATCTTAGCTATATTTTTTAAATTAAATTTTTTCCCTAATTTATGTCCTGGCATATGAAAAGGATAAATTTTTTTCTTATATTTAATAAGGTGATTATAGAGTGTTTTTTTTTCCATTCAAATTCTCCTATTCATTCAGTAAAGGATTTTTATTCTAATTATATTTATCAACAGAAAAGATGAATTTTATATAAAATTGTTAACAGTTTTAAGTTTTTTATAAATAATCTGTTGATAACATTTATTTTATTGTTATCGTAGTTGTTCTTATATTATATTAGACTATTTTATTATACTAAAAAATCGCCTATAAATATAGACGATTTTTTAAGTGAGCCACCCGGGACTCGAACCCGGGACACCTGGATTAAAAGTCCAGTGCTCTAGCCGACTGAGCTAGTGGCCCAAATTTTATAAAGTTTTTATGGTGCCCAGAGGCGGAATCGAACCACCGACACGAGGATTTTCAGTCCTCTGCTCTACCGACTGAGCTATCTGGGCATATTGGTTGCGGAGAAAGGATTTGAACCTCTGACCTTCGGGTTATGAGCCCGACGAGCTACCAGACTGCTCCACTCCGCGTTATTATTAATAGTAAATATGTTACTATTAATTCAGTGGAGGGAGAAGGATTCGAACCTTCGAAGGCGGAGCCAACAGATTTACAGTCTGCCCCCTTTGGCCACTCGGGAACCCCTCCATTGCAAGCCGACGATCGGACTTGAACCGATAACCTGCTGATTACAAGTCAGCTGCTCTGCCAATTGAGCCACGTCGGCACATATTTATTTTCATCCACTTTATAATATTTTTTGTTATTTTTATAAAAATTATTCTATTATAATCTTTATAATATATGTAAATACTAATGGATTATTTGCTTTATGCACGTTACCGTGCTATATAAAATTCCTAACTTATTGTAAAGGAATTTGATTTAGTGGGCGCAACAGGGCTCGAACCTGTGACCCCCTGCTTGTAAGGCAGGTGCTCTCCCAGCTGAGCTATGCGCCCTGGGAATAAATATTATATAAATCTATTAGTTTTACAACTAACGACCCAGAAGGGACTCGAACCCTCGACCTCCGGCGTGACAGGCCGGCGTTCTAACCAACTGAACCACTGGGCCACATTTATAAACATTCAAAACAACACATTGTGAACAACAAATTATCTTATCAACCTCTGCAAAG
>NZ_BTPU01000101.1:0-13770 GCF_036985595.1 Vallitalea maricola
GTTCCACCTTGTACAATGATTTTTTCTCCCATTTCCTTAGGATCTCTTATTTTAATTACTTTTTGTAAAGCATTCTTTATAACAGAATAAGATAATCCTGCAGATATATCATTAATAGTAGCTCCTTCTTTTTGAGCTTGTTTTACTCTTGAATTCATAAATACAGTACATCTCGAACCTAAATCCACTGGATTCTTGGATTCTAAAGCTGATTTTGCAAAGCTTTCAATATTCATGTTTAATGATTTTGCAAATGTTTCTAAAAATGAACCACATCCAGATGAACAAGCTTCGTTTAATAGAATATCGTCTATTACACCATTTTTGATTCTAAGGCATTTCATATCCTGTCCACCAATATCCAATATAAAATCTACCCCTGGTAAAAAGGTATTGGCAGCCTTATAATGTGCAATGGTTTCTATTTCACCAATGTCCACTTTTAGTGCTTCTTTTATTAATGCTTCTCCATAACCTGTCACAGTGGAATTAGCTATTACTGCTTTATCAGGCAGAATAGAATATATAGTTTTTATAATATCTACAGTCTGCTTTAATGGCTTGCCTCCATTACTTCCATAATATGAATATAGTAACTTTCCATCTTCATCAATTAATGCTACCTTCGTAGTTGTAGAACCTGCATCAATACCAAGATAACACTTGCCTTCATATGTTGATAGTTCTCTTCTTTCTACGACATTTTTACTATGTCTTAACATGAATGAATCTAATTCTTCTTTATCTTTGAATAATGATTGTAATCTAGCCACTTCATTAGTACCTGTATCGGTAAGATTTTCCATTCTTTCTAAGATGGATTTGAAAGGTACAACTTCTTCTTTTTTTGACTCGATAGCTGCACCTAATGCTACAAACAGCTGTGAATGAGGTGGTATTATTGATTGTTTACCTGTTAATTTTAAGGTTTCAATGAACCTTTGTCTAAGTTCTGATAAAAAGTAAAGTGGTCCACCTAGAAAAGCAATATTACCTCTAATTGGTTTACCACATGCCAGACCACTTATAGTTTGATTAACCACTGCTTGAAATACAGATACTGCAATATCCTCTTTAGCAGCACCTTCATTTAATAACGGCTGAATGTCTGTTTTCGCAAAAACTCCACATCTAGCTGCTATTGGATATACTACTTTATGTTTTTTAGCAAGCTCATTGAGTCCCATTGCATCTGTTTCAAGCAATGAACTCATCTGATCAATAAAAGCACCTGTTCCACCAGCACAAGTTCCATTCATTCTTTGCTCAATTGTGTCACCTTCAAAATATGTAATCTTAGCATCTTCGCCACCTAATTCTATGGCTACATCCGTATCTGGTATTTTTAACTTGATAGCTTTTGTACATGCTACTACTTCTTGTATGAAAGGTATATTAATCCATTTAGAAACAGCCATTCCACCAGAACCTGTCACCATTACGGTAATATCTGAATCATTAAAATGAGAGTAAGCTCTTTTTATCAGCTTACCAACTGTTAATCGTATATCAGAAAAATGTCTTTTATATTTACTATATAAAATTTCTCCTTGTTCATTTAATACTACTATTTTTACCGTAGTTGAACCTACGTCCAATCCAACATTTAATATGTTATTCATATGTTCGCAAAAAATGCTTCGCCTCCTATAACTCGATGTCTCCTATAACAATAATGATTATTATTATATTATACCATTTTCCCATAACATTCAACTTAATATTTCATTAATGTTTATCAAAAGTAAAAGTGTGCCAAAGCACACTCCCAATTATCTTCTTTTATTTAATTCCTTACATATGTCTTCCCAAGTAGTATTTTTCTCAACCATCAATACTGATAAATGGTATATTAAATCAGATATTTCATAGATAATTTCATCATTTCCTTCATTCTTGGCTCCAATAATTACCTCTGCTGATTCTTCTCCAACCTTCTTAAGAATTTTATCAATTCCTTTATCAAATAGGTAATTTGTATAAGAACCTTCTTTTGGATTTTCTTTTCTATCTACTATAACATTATATACCTCTTCAAATATCTCAAATACGTTTTGCTTTTTCTGTTGTAACTCATTGCTTTCTATAACCTCTTTATTATCTATATCTATGTTTTTGTAAAAACAAGAATAGTTTCCTGTATGGCATGCAGCTCCTTCTTGTTTAACTTTTACCAATAAAGTATCATTATCACAATCCAAAGCCATACTAACTAAATGTTGGTAATGACCTGATGTCTCTCCTTTTAACCATAAGCTTTGTCTGCTTCTACTGAAATAATGTACTTTCTTAGTCTCTATAGTCTTATTGAAAGCCTCTTTGTTCATATATGCTACCATCAAAACTTCGTTACTAGAATAATCTTGAGTAACAACTGTTAGTAACCCATCTGAATTTAATTTTAATTTGTTGAAATCCATTATATTCATTCCTCTCTTGAAATAATTCTTCTATTATATAAGTTATATAGTTATAATCTTACCGGTATTTCATTATTATCTAAGTATTTTTTTAGTTCAATAATCTCTATTTCTTTAAAATGAAACAGTGAAGCTGCAAGAGCAGCATCAGCTTTTCCGAAAGTCAATACATCCTTGAAATGTTCCATATTCCCTGCACCGCCTGATGCAATAACTGGTACATCAACTATTTCACTAATTTTTTTAGTTAGTTCAATATCATATCCTGATTTGGTTCCATCTTTATCCATGCTTGTAAGTAATATTTCTCCTGCACCACGTCTACATACTTCCTTAGCCCACCAGATGGCATCAATATCAGTATTAATTCGACCGCCATTGATATAGACATCCCAACTATTATGTTCTTCGTTTCGCTTTGCATCAATTGCAACGACTACACATTGATTACCAAATTTATTTGCAGCCTCATTGATAAGCTCAGGTCTTCTTATTGCCCCTGAGTTGACAGCAACTTTATCAGCTCCAGCCCTAAGTATTTTCTTGAAATCCTCAAGGGTCTTAATACCGCCCCCTACCGTTAGTGGTATAAAAATCTCCTTGGCAGTTTTTCTTACTACGTCTACTATGGTATCTCTTCCTTCATGGGTAGCAGTAATATCCAAGAATACAATTTCATCTGCCAAACTCTTATTATATATTTTAGCTACTTCAACAGGATCACCTGCATCTATTAAATTAACAAAATTAATTCCTTTTACAACTCTCCCCCTATCAACATCTAAACAAGGGATGATCCTTTTTGATAACATATAAACACCCTTTCTTACATATAAAGAACTCTATTTTAGTTTTTAATATGATATTAATTATAAAAGTAAATCTAGTTAGTTCTCAAATAATGAAATGGCTTCTTTTAGATTGATTTTATTGGTATACAGTGCTTTTCCAATTATAGCTCCCTCAGCATTAATTTTTTCTACATCCTTAAGGTCTTCTATAGAAGATACTCCACCAGAAGCAATAATATCTAGACTTGTTTCATCTATTAGATATTTTGTATAATCTATATTAGGACCAATGAGCATACCGTCTTTTGAAATATCTGTATACACAATTGTTTTGACACCGTATCCTTTCATTTGTTTACACAAATCAAGAGCTGACACGACACTTAGTTTTTCCCATCCGTTAATAGCAACCATACCATCTTTTGCATCTATCCCGACAACAATTCTTTCATTGCCAAATTTCTTAACAGCATCTTTCACGAAGCTAGGATTTTTAACCGCCAATGTTCCTATGATAACACGAGTTATTCCAACATCTAATCTTTCTTCAATATCTCTTATTGATCTTATTCCTCCACCTGTTTGAACAGGTATATCAACACTCTCAACTATTTTTTTGATAGCTTCTTTATTAGTCCAATTACCATCTAATGCACCGTCAAGATCCACAACATGGATATATGATGCTCCATTACCTGCCCATTTTTCAGCTATTATATATGGGTCATTGGAATAAACTGTCTGTTCATTGAATTTTCCTTGTTTCAACCTAACACATTTACCATTTTTAATATCTATTGCTGGATATAATCTCATAACTTTCCTCCATCCGTATTACAAAACATCTATTATAAAGAAACAAAATTTTTAAGTATGGAAAGCCCTATAACTCCACTTTTCTCAGGATGAAATTGCAAAGCAAAAACATTATCCTTTTGTGCTGCTATCTGAATCTCTTTACCATAGTTAGTTGTTGCACAAACAATGTCTTCTGAAGTTTCCAAATGATATGAATGAACAAAATAAACATGTATATTTTTTGGCAATCCTTTAAACAAAGGTTCTTCTTTAATAATATTTAATTTATTCCACCCCATATGCGGTACTTTTAGATTAGTATCAAATCTAACGATATCTCCATGTAATAGTCCCAAACCTTCATGTGAGCCATATTCATTTGATGAATCAAACAATAGCTGCATCCCTAGGCATATACCTAGAAGTGGTTTCTCTTTGTTAACACTATCATGTATGAATAAATCGATCTTTTTTTCCTTAATAAGATTTATAGCATCTTTAAAAGCACCTACACCAGGCAATATAAGCTTATCTGTCTTTTCCAATTCCTGAACATCAGAAGATATTATATAGTCTACACCAATATAGGAAAGTGCATTAGATATACTTCCTAGATTACCCATTCCATAATCAATAATACCAATCTTCATCACATCCACCCTTTCTTAAAGTACTTTTTCATATGATTCTATTATCTTATAATTTTAAAGAACCCCTTTAGTAGTAAGTGCACCTTTTATTCTAGAATCTACTATTGTAGCTTGGTCAAGTGCATTTCCAAATGCTTTGAATATCCCTTCAACGATATGGTGATTGTTCTTACCATCCAACAATTTGATATGCAGATTCATTTCAGCATTCATAGATACCGCTCTAAAAAACTCTTCTACCATTTCTGTATCCATAGTACCTATTCTATCTGTAGTAAGTTCAACATCATAATTCAGATATGGTCTTCCAGATAAATCTAATGCACATAATACTAATGTTTCGTCCATAGGAATAACAGCAGAACCATATCTTTTAATACCTTTTTTATCTCCAATAGCTTCTTTTATGCATTTGCCAAAAACAATACCTATATCCTCTATTGTATGATGGCAATCTACTTCCAAATCGCCACTGCATTTGATATCAAGATCAAATAACCCATGTTTGGATATATGAGTCATCATATGATCAAAAAAACCAACACCTGTATCTATGTCATAATCTCCAATTCCATCTATATTAAGTTTTAGACTAATATCTGTTTCATTAGTCTTTCTATCCATCTCACTTATTCTCTTCATCCTATTAACTCCTTTTTAATTAATGTCTCAACTTTCCCACTTCAATATTCTATGCAGGTAAGCTAATTCAAAGGCTTTGGAAAGCCCAGTTAATGTTAAATATCAATACATTTTCATGACCTTAATTAATTGTTGATTTTCTTCTTCAGTACCTACAGTAACTCTAATACAATTAGCCAATTCCCCTTGATCTCCGTAACCTCTAACTAGAATCTTATGTTTTTCTAGTTTTGCAGCAATATCAGTATCTGACACTTTTATTAATAAATAATTAGCATGTGAAGGATATACCTTATCTACATAATTTATTTCTTTCAGATTATCAATTAACCATTTTCTATTATTAATTATTTCTTTGATTTTTTTATCATACTGTTCACTATTTTCTATTACGATTTTAGCTAAAAATTGAGATAATGAATTAAGATGATAAGGTGGAATTACAATATTAATCGCATCTACCATACTTTTAGAAGCAATACCATACCCAACTCTAAGACCTGCTAAACCATAAGCTTTTGAAAAAGTCTTTAGTACAATAAGATTATCATATTCTCTGAACTTATTTATCATTGTATCATCTATATATTCACTGTAAGCTTCATCAATAATAAGAGGACACTCAATCTTTTGCAATAGTTTTTCAATGTCTTCTATAGTCATAATGTTGCCTGTTGGATTATTAGGTGTACATATAAATATACATTTTGGTCTAACCTCATTGTATAAATTAAGTATCTTATTTACATCATAAGAGAAATCTTCATTTAATGTAAATTCAACAGGAATACCTCTATTTAATTTTGTTGCTAGCTTATACATACTAAAAGAAGGTGTTGGCATTAATACCTTATCTCTTGGTTCCAGAAAGACCTTCAATATGCAGTCAATCAATTGGTCAGAACCAACTCCACATACTACATTTTCCTTTTCCACCTGCCAAAACTTAGCTATAGCATTCCTTAATTCATTACAATCAGTATCTGGATATCTCCTGATATTATTACAGTCATTAAGCCATTCTTTTACTTTATTGATAACTATTTCATCATGAAGATAAGGATTTTCATTAGCATCTAACTTCACATCATATTCTTTTAAAGGAGCATGGTATGGCGTAAAATCTTTTAAATCTCTTCTTATATAATCTTTAATCATTTTCAAATCTCACCTTTATTGAATTTGCATGTGCTGTTAATTTTTCTGCATTAGCAAATTTTATTATATCTTCTTGTAATTCTCCCAGTGCTTCCCTGTCAAAAGAAATGATACTTGATTTCTTAATGAAATCATCTACACTTAATGGTGAAAAGAACTTAGCTGTTCCATTAGTAGGTAAAACATGATTAGGTCCAGCCATATAATCACCTAAAGGTTCAGGACTATAATTTCCTAAGAAAATCGCACCCGCATTTTTAATCTTAGGCAGTACCATAAAAGGTTCTTTCGTACATATCTCCAAATGCTCTGGTGCTACCATATTACTCAGCTTAACAGCTTCATCTATTGATTTTACAACTACTATTGCCCCAAAATCGTTAAGTGACTTTTCTAAGATATCTTTTCTACTTAGATAATCTGTTTGTCTTATTAACTCTTTTTCTACTTCTTTTCCTAAATCATCACTGTCAGTAACTAAAATAGCTGAAGCCAATTCATCATGTTCTGCTTGTGATAATAGATCAGCTGCAACATATTTTGGATTAGCGCTTTCATCTGCTATAACTAACACTTCACTAGGACCAGCTATAGAATCTATACTTACATGTCCATACACAGCCTTCTTAGCAAGAGCAACAAATATATTACCAGGTCCAACAATCTTATAAACCTTAGGAATAGTTTCTGTCCCAAATGCTAACGCAGCCACTGCCTGGGCTCCACCTACTTTGTATATTTCATCAACACCACATTCATTAGCCGCAACTAATGTAACAGGATTCACTTTCCCATCTTTATCAGGTGGCGTCACCATCACTATCTGCTCTACCTCCGCTACCTTAGCAGGCATAACATTCATTATGACAGATGATGGATAGACCGCTTTCCCTCCTGGAACATACACTCCAACCTTCTCTATTGGTGTAACCTTCTGTCCCATGATACTGCCTGAATCACAACTATCAAACCAACTATACTTCTTCTGCTTATCATGATACTCCTTGACCCTCTTCTTGGATCTTCTTATGATTTCAACTAATTCCTCATCAACCTGCTCATAAGCCTCATCAATCTCTTCTTTTGTCACCTTCAAAGATTTTTCATCCAATCTTACATTATCAAACTTTTCCCCATATTCAAAAATGGCTTTGTCACCATTATTCTTCACATTCTCAACTATACTAGCCACTATCTGCTCATACTTCCCATAATTATCAGGCGCTCTATCAAACAACATCTTATACAGTTCATTATCTGAACAATCACTATAACTAATATATCTCATATGATTATCCTCCTTATCAATTTTCATAACAAATTACTTGCTATAGCCTAGTAGCTGTTTTGTATATATATTTACATACGGAAATTTTACTAATATTTTCTAAGATAAACTTCTCAATCCTTTAATTATCTTAGATATCCTCTCATTCTCCATCTTCATACTCACTCTATTAACAACCATTCTCGCAGACAATGGACAAATTTCCTCTAAAACAACCAATCCGTTTTCCTTTAATGTAGTTCCTGTTTCAACTATATCTACAATAACCTCTGATAAACCAACCAAAGGTGCAAGTTCTATCGACCCATTAAGTTTAATTATCTCTACTGTCTGATTCTTTTTATTATAAAAATAATCTTTAGCTATATGAGGATACTTAGTAGCAACCCTGATGAAACTTCCTTTATCCAATACTTCTTTCATCTCACTAGGTCCAGCAACAATCATCTTACACTTACCAAAATCCAAGTCCAATACCTCATATAAATTTTTCTTTTCTTCAAGTATCGTGTCTTTACCTACAACACCTATATCCGCAGCTCCATATTCTACATATGTAGGTACATCACTTGCTTTTGCTAAGAAAAATCTTAATTTAAGTTCTTCATTAGTGAATATAAGCTTCCTTGTATCGCTTTTCATCTCATCACAGTTAATTCCTATTTTTTCAAATAATTTTATAGTCTTTTTGGCTAGTCTTCCTTTAGCTAAGGCAATCGTAAGATATCTCATGCTTTTTCACCTCTATCTAGTAGTTCGTTAATTGCTACGACTGTTTTATCCATAGTTTGTAAATTGACTAATACAACCTCTTCATTATCATTAAAACTCATGATACCGCCAATTCCATGCTTTTTACCATATTCAATATTATCTTCTAAAGATTTCTCCAACAATCCAATCTGTACGTTCATTCCTTTAGACCTGAATTCTTCTGATATCATAATAGCCTGTTTTCTGGTTTGTTGATTATAGACTATCAATGTATCTATATTAAATTCTGGTAGAGCAATCTGTTGTCTTTCTATAGCAAGCATTAATTCGTCAATAACAATAGCAAATCCTATAGCTGGTACATCCTTGCCGAATTGCTTAAGAAGCGTATCGTAACGCCCCCCATCAACTATTGAAACGCCAGTTCCGTATGTGTAACCTCTAAATATAATACCCGTATAATAATTTAGACAATTAACTAGTCCAAGGTCAAAAGAAATATAATTTTCAACACCGTAATCACATAGTATTTCATAAACTTTTTCTAATCTATCAAGAGAATTAATAGCTTTTTCATTATTGGTTAACTTTCTTGCTTTTTCAATAACTTCCACAGAACCAAATAATTTGGGGAGATCTAAAAATACTTGTTTTAAATCCTCTGACATATTGCATCTAGTAAGCAGTTCTTCTACAGCAATAAAGTTTTTCTCATCTACGAAATTCCTAAGTTCTTCCTCTTCATTGGCATCAAGCCCAGCCTCTTCAGCAAGACCTTTAAAAAATCCTGCCTGTCCTAAATCTATTTGAAACTTTTCAAGTCCAGCTATACTTAGACTATTGATAATCAAAGCAATTATTTCAGCATCTGCATCTTCACTATTTACACCAATTAATTCTACACCCGCTTGTGTAAACTCTCTTAATTTACCTTGATAACTTTTACCATTTCTGAATGTGTTACCAACATAACAAACACGTATAGGGTTTTCTTCATTTTTATAATATGTAGAAACATATCTTGCAATAGATGGTGTTATATCTGGTCTTAGAGCTAAAATATTTCCATCTCTATCAAAAAACTTGTACATTTCTCTAATATCTACAGTTCCACGTTCATGATTAAAAACATCATAATATTCAAAAGTTGGAGTTTGAATATCCCTAAAACCATATCTATGAAATACAGAACCTATCCTGTTTTGCAATTCAATTTTTTTAGACGTCTCTTTAATATTGAAATCTCTAACGCCTTCTGGCGTATGTAACAAACAATCTATCATACCGACTACTTCCTTTCTAAAAATATTTTTATATATATTAAAATAAATTATTCTAATTACCGTTTATATTATATAGGATTTACTTCATTGCATTAAAGTGCTAATTCATTAAACCATTTAATTATTGTAATATTATATGTTAATTTGCTGTAAATGTCAACATCAAATAGCAAAAAACATTTTTAAATATTGTAGGTTAGATTAATTATTATCTATATAGTTTTTGATTTGTTCCAAATAATGAAGATAAATACCATTTTTATTAGATATTATGTAAGACCTATCCATCTCTCTGTAGGGTATAGATTTTCTACCACCTGTCTTAGCTTTCTCCCAATAACATTTAATATTTTGATAAGGCAGGTAAAAGTACTCGTTATATTTTGAAAAATAAACCAAGAAGAATGCAATGCCTCCCTGTTTTTCATAATCATCCATAAATACCATTTGATGTTCATGTATATTCTGTAAAGGAAGAATATCTTTTGTAGTTTCTTTTGCATCAAAACATACTGCTATACCTTGAACAACTCCAATATAATCAACAGTACTTTTTTGTTCAAAGTATGCTAAGGATATATGTCTAGTTTTTTGGTCAATTTTTATAGGTTTTATTGGAGTTGGAATCTTCTGAATTAAAGCTAATCCATTCTCTCTATATTTTTTATTGGTAAAATTGATAAGTTCTTCAAGGGTACTTCCTCTCAGCCCTCTTGAATTCCAATATGCCATATTACCCCCACTTTCTATTTCTCATTTAATTTCTTGATTGCATTATCAATTAATATTTGTAAATCCCTATCATTTTCTTTCGTTTTCATTTTTTCTAATATATCTATACCTTCATTGAAAGAAAGTCTAACGATAGAATCTACAATTTCCTTTCTAATATCTATTCTGACATCATCTATATTATTAGCTAATATAGTTAACGCTTCTTTACTTTTTGAATTTCCTAGAGCGATTATTGCATTTCTCTGTAATAATTTTTTTCCTCTCCATCCAGAAGATGATATACCATAAGTTTTTTTGAATTCTTTATTGCTCATGTTAAGCATTGAATCATATTCAGGATAAGGATCAATAACATTTGGTATATCTTTATTGATGACTTTATTATAAGGACATACCTTTTGACAAACATCACAGCCATAAATTTGTTGTCCCATTTTTTTCTTGAGTTTATCATCTATATATCCCTTATGTTGGGTCAGATAAGAAACACATATATTACAATCTATTTCATTATTTCCTATAATTGCTCCTGACGGACATGATTTAACACAGTTATTACAGCTTCCACAACCAATAGAAATTTCATTTTCATCTGGTTTAATATAATAATCTGTTAGTATATAGCCTATAAATACTCTAGAACCATGTTTTTCAGTTATTAACATGGAATTTTTGCCTATGAAGCCAAGACCAGCTCGTCTTGCAACAGCTCTATCTGAAAATGGACTAGTATCTACAAATATCTTGGTATTACATTTTACTAAGCTATGAAGATGCTCTTCCAATAATTTTAACTTAGCTGAAACAATTTTATGATAATCTCTAGTTACAGCAGCCATACTTATATTACCTCTTAGCATATTATCATTCTGCTTTTTGGGGTTATTATTATATGCTTCCAATATTACTATGAAGGACTTAGCATTTTCTAGAGTAAGCTTGGGATATATTTTTTTATTATAATCTTTAGATTCTAGATTACACATATACCTACTGTTATCTCGACTATATAAAATATCTTTAAGTTCATAAAAAGGTTTTGCTAAGCAAAACCCAATTTCATCAACATTAATTTCTCTACTATATTCTATTAAATCCTTTTTTATATCCATAATTTCACCTTCAATGGCTAAACAGTGTATAAGCTATTTTTTTGAATCTTCCGTGTATATCTGTAATAAATTCTTTATTATCTAGATATAATAGATATCCGTCATCGTCTATATTGAATCTAATCTTATACGCATGAAGCAGCTGATGTTTTAATCCATATCTATCTTTAAAGATATCATTTATCTTTTTATCACCATACTTATAATCACCAATAAGAGGATGTCCTATACTAGATAAGTGAGCTCTTATTTGATGTGATTTACCCGTAACTATTTTTACATCAAGCAACGTATATTCTTTACCAATTTTAAGAGGTTTATATATTGTCTTAATATAACTTCCCATATCTTCATTATCTGAAATAGATACCTTATTATTAATACTATCTTTAGTTAGATAACCTTCTATAGTATTGGTTGTAGACAATATCCCCTTTACTATACACATATAATGCTTATCCAATTTATTATTGGCTATAAGCTTATTTATCTCTTGTAAAGATTTAATGTTTTTGCCAGCTATTACTATACCACTAGTGTTTCTGTCCAATCTATTACATATACCTGGACGAAAGCCTCTAGTGGCTTCTGGGTCATATTCACCTTTATTAACTAAGTAAGTTATAATTTCGTCTACTAATGAAACGCTATCACTATTAGTTGGCTGTGATAATAATCCAACAGGTTTATTGCATATTAGTATGTTATCATCCTCATAAATTACCTTATGAGTTATAGAAACGTGTTTACTTATGCTATGATTACTAAATTTCTGTATAGTCTCAGTAGACAAATATATTTGAAACACATCATTTGCCTCTATAATTTCATTTCCTATTATTCTTTTTTTATTAAGCTTTATTCTCTTTTTCCTTAGCATTTTATACAAAAAACTCTTTGATGATTTATTAAAATATTTTAATAAATATTTATCAGCTCTTTGATTGCTTTCATCTTTTGATACAATTATTTCTTTCATATGAGTCTCCGATTTTAAATTGAATTGTCTAATAATACATTTGCTAAAGCTACTTGATTTTCTGTATCAACATTATTCAGTAGTGTCGATAATTGCGTTATAACATATGAATACATGGCTTGTTCGTCATTGTACACTTTTACTTGAGCTAAGTAACCTTTTGGCTTTATTAATTTTTCAATAAGTTCTTTATACTCCAGCACTTGTTTCATGGTTTTCTTTTCATCAATCAACAATATTATTTCTTTATCACTTACAACTGCTATTTGATAGAACAGTGTTTTTTTACCTCTTACAACAACTAGACTTGATAAATAGACTAATCTATCACTTATCTTTTCGAATTTACGATAAACTTCTTCCTTGCCTTCCTTATACTGTCTATATAAAATATATTTAACTAGAAATTGAGCTTCTGGCAAAGCAAGCAATACAGTAATCAATAATAGTACATTACCTTTTGTAAATACATACCTATCAATAATATAAAGTGTAAGTATAATTAAAAAACCTATAATCGTTAATAATAAGTAACTTCTTTTTTGTGAACGAATGTATCCATATTCTCCCTTTGGTTGTCTCATGTTAATTTCCTTTCATATAAGCATTTGTCCTGTAGATTATACCACAAATTAGTAATATTGAAAATATCTTTCTCTTGTCATGACATAACGTACATAATCAATATTCATACCACTTAATATCAGGGCATTCTTATTAATTCCTTTTTGTTCAAAGTGTAACCTTTCAGGTATTGCCCTGCTTTTTGTGTTTTTTTCGGCTACATAGACATAAACAACATTTAATTTTAATTCATTGAATATGATAGCAAGGAAACTCTTGCAACACATAGTCATTATACCTCTCCCCTGATAACTTTCTGCAAGCCAGTAACCTAATGAAGTGGATTTCTCTGACCAATCAATACTATGTGTACCTAATCTACCAACTATTTTACCTTTATATATTACATTACATTGAAATCCATTATTACTTGCATATTGATGCATGGCTTTATAAGCCTTATATTTGCAATCATTTGGACTTTTAACCAAATCTACCCAAGTAAGCCATTTCCCTAGATGATTTCTTGAAGAATCTATGACTTTAAAAACTTCCTCAGCATCCTGTACATTGGATAACCTAAGAGATATATCATTATTAACTTTATATTCAAACATATAAAGTTTTCAATCCTTT